>JANOZA010000668.1:0-5325 GCA_031429155.1 Verrucomicrobiota bacterium
CCGGCGTCACCGTTTCGTTTTGCGAGCGCAGATCACCGCCCGGGCGCCAAAGTGTGGCTGCGGCGACGACAACAAGAAGAGCGAGGATTGGCAGAACGATCAGGGGACGGCGCTTCATCGTGGATCACTTCCCTGGCTTCCGCAGCAGCCATGCCACGTCCACCGCCACGTCGGGAAACGCCGCCGGGCTGGCCGCGTCGCCGGGCTTGCACACGGCGGCGCTGGCGTAGCCCGTGAAGTGAGGCTCGCGGTAAATCTCCACGCATTCCTCCGCCAGATTCACGATCCAGTATTCCTCAATGCCGGCCTTGCCGTAGGCCGCGAATTTATCAGTACGGTCGTAGTCGAGGGAGGAATTGGAGACTTCGATGAGTAACAGCACGTCACCGGGCTGCGGATGACGGCCTGTGTAGTCGTCAGGATCACGCCGCACCAGGACCACGTCAGGTTCCGGTTCCGAATGGCGGCCCAGGCGCACGGGATTTTGATTTGTCGCCAGCCAGCGCCCCTGGTCGCGCTTGCTGAAATATTCTGCGAGCCGGTTGACGATTCCTGAGTGGAACGGGTCAATGGGCATCATATCAATGATCTCTCCTTCCAGGAGTTCGACGCGACGTCCCGGCGGGAAGACCCCGGCGTCTCCCATGCGGTAGTAGTCGTCCACGGTGAAGCGGTGTTTGGTCGCGGGCATGGCGGAAGGATGCCGCGCCGGGGGCGCTTCCGCAATTGAATTTTGCCGGCGTGAGGCCCGCACTTTCCCTTTGTCGCTCAATCACGGGCGGTCATTGTCGGCACATGTCCGCGCCTCCTTCCATCACGCCATTGCCCGCGCCGTTCCTCGCTGCACTTCGCGGGATTTTTCCACCGGACCGGCTGCTGGCGGAGGCGGCGCATTTGTCGGCTTACGAATCGGACGGGCTGACGGCGTTTGCGGTCGCGCCGAGGGCGGTGGTGGTGGCGGAGACGACGCAGGAGGTCATCGAGGCGGTGCGGGCATGTGCGGAATTCCGCGTGCCGTTCGTGGCGCGGGGGAGCGGGACGAGCCTCAGCGGCGGCAGTGTGCCGGTGGCGAATGGCATCGTCATCGCACTCAATCGCCTGACCAAAATCCTGCGGCTGGATCCGGCGCAGCGCATCGCGATCGTCGAGCCCGGGGTATTGAATCTCTCGGTGACTCGCGCCGCGTCGCAGCACGGGCTCATTTACGCGCCGGACCCGAGCAGTCAGCAGATTTGCACCATCGGCGGAAATGTGGCGTTCAATGCCGGCGGGGCGCACTGTTTGAAGTATGGAATGACCTCGAATCACGTCATCGGGATGAAGTGCGTGCTGGCCACCGGCGAAGTAGTCACTCTCGGCAGCGATAGCGTGGAAGCCGCAGGGCCGGACGTGACGGGGCTATTCACCGGCAGCGAGGGGCTCTTCGGCATCGCGCTCGAGATCACCCTGCGGCTGATCCCTAAGGTGGACTGTTATCACACCTTACTCGCCAGCTATCCCAGCACGGAAGCCGCAGGCGATGCCGTGGCGGCGGTGGTCGCCAGTGGGCTGCTGCCGGGAGCCATGGAAATCATGGACCGGTTGGCGATGGATGCCGCGGAGGCGGCAGTGGGCGCAGGCTATCCGCCCACGGCGGCCGCGATGTTGATCGTGGAACTCGAAGGCCCTCGCGATCAGGTCGCCATCGAACGGGAGAAACTCCAGCACCTCATCGCCGGCAGCGGGGCGCAGACCATTCACATCGCGCGCAACGACGACGAGCGCGCGAAAATCTGGAAGGGCCGCAAGTGTGCCTTCAGCGCCGTCGGGCGGTTGAGCCCGGACTTCATCGTGCAGGACGGCGTCGTCCCCCGGCGCAAACTGGGCGAAGCGCTGCGCGGCATTGCCGAAATCGCCGCCCGCCACGCACTCCGCATCGCCAATGTCTTCCATGCCGGCGACGGCAATCTGCACCCGCTCATCATGTATGACGGACGCGAGCCCGGCGCCTACGAACGCGCGGAGGAGGCAGCGTCGGAGATCCTCCGGCTCTGCACCCGCATGGGCGGCAGCATCACCGGCGAGCACGGCGTGGGCCTGGAAAAGCGTGCCTTTCTTCCTGACATGTTCGCGCCGGATGACATCGCCATGATGCACCGCATCCGTCATGCCTTCGATCCCAATGAAATCGCCAATCCAGGCAAGATGTTCCCCGACTCGGAAGCCCCGGCGCTCCGCCAGCACGGGCTGCATCCGTTGGAAAAGGCGGGAGTGGCCTGCCGGGAGTGACGGCTCAGGCCCCAGTCACTTCACCTTCGCGCGGACGACGGGCTCGACTACTGGCGCCAGCAACGCGGCGGCTTCAGCGGCACCGACATCCGTGAGGATCACGTCCGAGAAGAAATTCTCTGCCGACTTGGCGATCTTCCCATTGAGGTCGAACCACGGCAGCTTGTTCTCAGCAGCAAAATCCCCGGCCTTATCCGCGAACCGGTTCATCTCCCGCATCACCCAGGCAGTATTAGGACGCGCGGCGGGGAAATTGCCATCAGCCCCGGGTTTCTTGAGCGCTATATAGCCGAGCAGGCAATCCTCCGGCACCAGCATAACACTGTCCTGGAGCGCCGCTTCGCCCGTCAGGATCAGCGAGGCGCCGTTCTTTACCGCTATGTCTGCGAATGCCTTGAGCCCATCCAGGTATTCCGGCAGGGGATCATTGCTCGCAGCCATGCGGAGAATGCCCGGGTGCGGCGGCAGTCCTTTGGCAACGCCCGGGTTTTCCCGGTCACCGTGTACTGCTTTCCGTTTCTCCTCCAAAATACGCTTATAGGCATCCTTCCGGCCCCATTCGTTTTGCAGCCGCTTGTTCTCAGAATCCCTGGACCACCAACGCCGGAACCTGGCTGTCTGACTCACATTCATCAGAAAGCTCTTCAATGCCGAGGGCGGCGACGCCGCGGGCATTTTGGAGAGCTTGTCTTTGTCGTATTCATAGTCCGCGGGATGGATGATGACATCGTCAAACCCTGAGTTGAGGATAATAACGTCAGGCTTGAGCCGCTCCACCATGGGGCCCGCGGCAGCGGCCATCATGATGATACCGACGCGGTCAAACCCCACCGCAGCGGTCTCCACTTTCAGCCCCTGCTGCTTGAGCTTCGAGTGCAGTTGCCCCCACCAGGTGTCCGCCGAGTTTTGCAGCATCGCCTGCGTGGTTAGTCCACCGACACAGAGGATCCGCACGGTGCCCGCGGGCTTCTCGCCGCCGGTCCAGTCGAGGTAGCGGACGAGGTCTTCGCCAAAGATCAGACGCACATCCTTCTTGAAGCCGGGGATGTCGTTATTGAGGTCCAGCGTCCGCAGCGGTTCGACGGGAAAGCGCACGAAGATCCAGCACACGGCCTCGAAGAGCACGACCAGTGAGACCAGTGCGATCAGCAGATTGCGAATGAGGTTTTTAGGCACAGGGAGCTGGGGGGCTGGAGGTGGTTGTTACTTGGCTGCCTTCAAATACGAGTCGTTCAGCTTGTCGCAGCTCCACAGCAGACCGCGCGTCACCATGTCCAGATAGCGCGCATCGGCTACGGTATCGTTATTGTGACCGAGCGTTGTGCTCCAGACGCGCGTCTTGGCTGGTCCGTATTCGTTCGTCCAGGCCACGACGGTTTCCGTGTCGCCCTGTTTGCCTTTCGCGAGCGGGTGGGCGGTGAGCAGAGCGACGTTGTTATAGAGTTCCTCCTTCACGGTCGTCCAGTCTCCGGACTTGGCCATGCTCGGGTGCTCCTTGTCCACGATCGTGATGGCGATGGGCAACTGCGGGCCGTGCCCGGTGCTTTGCAGGCCGAGGTAGTCAAACCACATGGCGTCCTTCGTCCCGGCTGTCACCGGCTTGCGGAATTCCCCCACGCGGTAGCTGTGCATCGCGCAGTGCAGGTTCACTCCCGGGATGCCCTTCTTGTGAGGCGCCAGCACGTTTTCCACGTAGTCCAGCTCCTTCACGTCCGCCGCGCACTCATCATGGATGATCACATCGTAGCCCGCGTACCAATTATCCTTTAGATAGGCTTCAAACTTCGGCTTCGTCCCGCTGTCCGGGCTGTAGGCGATGTCCACCACCACATTCGCACGGGCCTCGATGCCAGCCTTGAGGATGTCCTTCTGCTTATTGTAGTCGTGGCAGCATCCGCCGATAACCAGCAGCGCTTTGAGCGGCTTCGCCTCCGCTTTAACGGCGGGAGCAGGGTCCGCAGCCTCTGCCGCGGGGCGCAGGGTGAGGGTGGCAATGACGGCGACAGCGCCGGCGGCCACGGCTAGTGGCGAGAAGCGGCGGAGAACAGTAGTGGTAGGAGTGAGTGACATAGCGCCCGACGCATGTAGCCCCTTCCCCCCGGCGGCAACGGAAAACGCACGGCGCTTCTGCGGAACACTCCGCTCCCGCCGGCGTCCCGGTCGCTTTGCCAGCCTTGCATTCCACCCGGCCTGCGGGCACTACCGCGGCATGGACTCCCCAGCCCTCCTCACACTTTCTCCCGCCGGCCTGCTGGCGTGGCACTCCCGCGCGGTGGAGCCGTCCGCGGCGGATCTGCCGGCGGCCACTCTGCGGGATCTGGAGAAAATGTTCACGGCATCTCCCGCCGCAGGCCTTCTGGAACTAGCCGCGCTCCCTGCCGCGGAGTCCCTCCCGCCTTCCCTCAGCTACTGGCGCACTTTTACGCAGGAATATCTCACGCGGCTCTGCCACATCCCCCGGCTGCGGGAGGACGGATGGCAGGGCGGCCCTGACATTCCCGATGATGCCGCGCTGGACTCCCTTATCTCCGCCGCCCCGCCGCTCCCGGGCATGGAATATCTCACGCGCACGGTCCTCGCCGCGCTGTGGGTGGCGCTGAATGCGACACTCTCAGAGCGCATCAGCTCCGCAGGCGATGCCGGGGCCGTCCTTGCGGAGATCAATAAATCATGGCGGCTCGTGGGGCGCGTTACGCTGCACCTGGCGGAGAATAAACGCAGCCCCGAGTACCCTTTCGCGTTCCTGGCCACCTATAGTCACCGGCTGGATGCCAGGGGAAAGGTCCAGCATCTGCCGCTGGCGCAGGCGCTGAAGGAATCCGCCGCCGCCGGGAATAACGAACTCCTCCAGACCCTCCTGGCGCCGCTGCACGAGGCGTCAGGAAACAGCCCGCTGCTCCGGGGCATGATCGAAAGCCGCCAGGTATTCCAGCCCCTTGCATGGACCCCGGAGGAGGCTTGGCAATTCCTCCGCGAGATCCCCCTGCTCGAAGACTCCGGCCTCATTGTCAGGGTGCCCGACTGGTGGAGTGGCGGGCGCAGTGCGGCCCGGCCCGC
>JANOZA010000669.1:0-5517 GCA_031429155.1 Verrucomicrobiota bacterium
GCGACAAAGGCCCGCTCAAGTGCATCGAACTCAAAACCGGCGACGTGAAATGGCAGCATCCGGCCTTCGGCGTCGGCGGCGTCACCGTTGCCGACGGCAAGCTCATCGCCCTCAGCGCCCGCGGCGAACTCATGGTCGCCCCTGTCAGCGCGGAGAAATTCGCCCCCACATCCACCGCCCAGGTTCTCGGCGGCAGATGCTGGACCACCCCCGTCCTCGCCAACGGGCACATCTACTGCCGCAACGCCACCGGCGACATCGTGTGCCTGAATGTGAAGTGATCTCCGGTGCGTTTGCCGTGATGGGAGGGACCGGCGCTCTTTTCTATCGCCGGAGAGATTCGTGTCTTCAGCCTACTTGATCGTAGCCAGTGCTTCCTGGAGGCGCTGCATAGTGGTGAGCACCTTGCTGGGCACGTCGGCGGCGGGAAGCGCTTCGGGGAGCGTGAGGACGATCCTATCGTAGCCCGGAGTGAATGACGACGAGATGACATCGACTTTAAAGGCGGGGAAGGTCTTCCGGAGCTGTTTCTCGAAGTGCACTCGTCCGGCTTCATCCCTGGCGGATACGAACCCAATGGCGAGAAAATTCACGGCGTTGTGATGAATCTGGAGGGCCATTGGAGGCATGGCTGCGTTGGGAGCCGGAGCCTCGCTGCGGGAGACGGCAAGATAGACGCCGAGCGGATCCTTTTCACGTCTAAAACCGTCGGCCTCGTCAATGCGCCAGCCCGCTCGCTTCACCTGCTCCACCACGGATTTCTGGAAGGGATTGGAGTAGAGCTTTGCCAGGAGTTGCTTTTCTTTTTCGGAGTAGTCCGGGCGGGTTCCTTGTGTTAAAAAGCGAGCGGTGCGAAAGCTTTCAAGCTGCTGAACGAGGCTAAGGCGCCCCTGCGCCGAGACGGGATAGGCAAGCTTGAGGGTGGAGATGCCGGGCTTATCCGCAAAGAACGAGACCTTGGCATCGGGGAGGCGCAGGCGAAGTTCGGCGCTGAGTTCGCGCTCAGCTATTTCCCGCGACTTTGTCAGGGAGATGTCGGCACTGGCAGCGTAGAGCGTCGCTTTCTCCTGGTAGAAGAAGGCGACGGTGCCCTCGCCCGCCTTTGCATGTTTTGCCGCGAGCTGGACAAAGTAGGGCGGAGTGAACCCGCTGTGCTCGACTTTCTCAAGACGCGACACGGTGAACCCGGCGGTGGTGAGGGTGTTGAGGTGCGCCTGAATCGCGGCCTTGAAAGTCGCATCGAGGGTGAGCTTCTCCAGCCCGGGGTGCGGCTTGGCGGTTAGCTGCTGCGCCGCACGCTGGAGCGTCGCCAGCGTTTCGCCGTACCAGACTTTGGCTGGAGTTGCCCCAGCGCTGACGAGGCTCAAATTAGCGAGGTTCTTGCCATCGCTGGAGCCAAGGTAGTACTGTTCCAATCCTGGAAAACTCGCCGCGAGCTGCTTTTTGAGGGTTTCACTCTGGCCGTAGAGCACATCGCTGATCGGCACATTCAGGTGGAGTTTGACCCGGTCTGCGGAAAAGACTACCACGAGGGTGTTAAGCCCATCAGCGCGTTTGAGTTCGACCACACCGCGCGTCTTGGGCGCAGTGTTCGCCTGGTGAAGTGTGAAGCCCAGACGCTGGAACTCGGCGACGGCAGTTTGGGCCGCGGGGTCTAGTTTCGCCAGCTTTTCCTCAGGGGTTTGAGGGACGGCAGCGAGGAGGGCATAGATAAGGGCAGGGACCGGAATAGAGAGCATGGCCAGGTGCATTCTGAGAGGAATTTAGTTTTCGCAGGTGATTTCAATGTGACATCTGGCATCCGGGGGCGACGTGCTGGAAGAAGTCGTTTCCTTTGTCGTCCACGAGGATGAAGGCGGGGAAGTCGTGGACCTCGATTTTGGCGATCGCTTCCATGCCGAGTTCGGGGAATTCGACGATTTCCACTTTGCGGATGCTCTCCTTGGCGAGGATGGCGGCGGGTCCGCCGATGCTGCCGAGGTAGAAGCCGCCGTGCTTTTTGCAGGCGTCGGTGACGGCCTGGCCGCGGTTGCCTTTGGCGATCATGATCATGCTGCCGCCGTGACTCTGAAATAGGTCCACGTAACCATCCATGCGTCCGGCGGTGGTGGGGCCGAAGGATCCGCTGGGCATTCCGGCGGGTGTCTTGGCCGGGCCGGCGTAATAGACGGGGTGGTCTTTGAAATACTGCGGGAGGGGCTGCCCGGCGTCGAGGCGCTCCTTGAGTTTGGCATGGGCGATGTCGCGGGCGACGATGATAGGGCCGCTGAGGAGGAGCCGGGTGGTGACGGGGTATTGCGACAGCTCCGCTCGGATGTCGGCCATCGGTTTATTGAGATCAATACGGACCGCGCCGGTGTCAGTGCGGTGGCGAAGGGCTTCGGGAATGTAGGGCAGGGGATGGCGCTCCAGTTCTTCAAGGAAGACGCCGTCGCGCGTGATCTTGCCCTTGGCCTGTCGGTCGGCGGAGCAGGAAACGCCAATGCCGATCGGAAGGGACGCACCGTGGCGGGGGAGGCGGATGACTCGTGTATCGAGCGCGAAGTATTTGCCGCCGAATTGCGCGCCGATGCCGCAGGTGCGGGCGGCTTCGAGCATTTGGGCCTCCATGTCCAGATCGCGAAAGGCGCGTCCGAGGGCGTTGCCGGTGGTGGGCAGACTGTCGAGGTATTTGGTGCTCGCCATCTTCACTGTCTTCATGGTGTGCTCGGCGGAGAGGCCGCCGATGACAAAGACGAGATGGTAGGGCGGGCACGCGGCGGTGCCGAGGGTGAGCATCTTCTTTGTCAGAAATTCCACGAGGCCTTTGGGATTGAGCACGGCGCGGGTTTCCTGATAGAGGAACGACTTGTTCGCCGACCCGCCACCTTTGGCGATGAAGAGGAACTTGTAGGCGTCGCCTTCGGTCGCGTAGAGTTCGATCTGGCCGGGCAGGTTCGTGCCGGTGTTCTTCTCCGTCCACATGTCGAGCGGGGCATTCTGCGAATAGCGGAGGTTGTTCTCCGTGTAGGCGCGGTAAATGCCGCGGGCGAGAGCTTCCTCGTCATTGCCGGTGGTCCAGACCTGCTGGCCTTTCTTGCCGATGATGATGGAGGTGCCGGTGTCCTGACAGAACGGCAGCAGCCCGGCGGAGGAGACGTCTGCGTTCTTCAGCATCGTCAGCGCCACCATGCGGTCGTTCTCGCTGGCTTCCGGGTCGTCGAGAATGGCGGCGACTTGTTTTAGATGCGCGGGCCGGAGAAAGAAGTTGATGTCATGAAATGCCTGGTCTGCGAGCAGGGTGAGCGCCTGCGGATCCACGCAGAGCATGTCCTTTCCCTGGAAGGACTGCACGCTGACATGATCCGCAGTGAGGAGCCGGTAAGCGGTCTCATCCGCGCCGGTTTCGAAGAGTTCCAGGTGTACAAATGAGGGTGTGGCCATGACGACAAAAACCCGGCATCACCACACACGGCAAGGGGGCACTCACGAATGGACCTCAAGTTGAATCCAGCCCTGCGGCCCCGCCGCCGCCGCCCGACCCCGTCCGCGAATCGTTCAATCCTGTTCAGCCGGACAGTGTTGCAAAGGGGCTGGCGGACAGTGTTCATGGGGGGCTGCCGAGGTTGTACGGTTGGGGGGGCAGAATCCGGTGGCGCGTCCTTTCTATGGCGGAGAGTTTTGTCAAAGAACAAGCTGTCCGCAAATGAAGCTGCTCGCAGTCCGTAGGCCAGGGGGCAGCGGCGACGCCGGGGTGGGGATCGGGTTCCGGGATTGGCAGGGTGGGTGCAGGTGAAGGGGCTGGGGGGGCGGATTCTCAGAAATGGGAGGAAGTGGGTCGGAATGGCGCTGTTTTTGGGGTTTTGGGGGCGTTTGGGGCTCAAAACGATCGTGCAGATTCGATCTGTACGACTACAACTGGGATATGTACGCGTACAGATTTCATCTGTAGGACCGCAACTCGGATCCGTACGCGTACAGATCGGATCTGTACGACTACAATTGGGATATGTACGCGTGCAGATTTCATCTGTAGGACCGCAACTCGGATCCGTACGCGTACAGATCGGATCTGTACGACTACAACTGGGATATGTAAGCGTACAGATTCCATCCGCACGACGACAGATTCCATCTGTATGAATACAGGTTCGATCTGCACGGACGGGTGACGGAGCAGACCGGCAGCGCTGACCCACGCCCGGCTTGAGCGCCAGCCCTTCTGACTACGCGCCGGGGCAATCCCACCGGACTTCATGGTGCCCCCAACCGAGAGCCATCACGCCGCACTGTCCGGGTCATTGGCGGCGGGGCGGGCGCGGGAACATCTAGCTGACGGGGACGGGGCAGGGAGGACTGTGAGGCGGCGGTGCAAGATCAAATCCCCCACGGGCATGGCTTGACGAAAGGCGAGTGGAGAGGAATGAGCGGGCATTTCATGAGCAAACACATCCTCATCATCGGCGGCGGCATCATCGGGCTGAGCACGGCGCACTACTGTGTGCAGCGGGGGCACCGCGTGACCATTGTGGATCGTAATCCGCAGCGGCGGGACGGATGCTCGTTCGGCAATGCGGGTATGATCGTGCCCAGTCATTTTATTCCCCTCGCCGCCCCGGGGATGGTGCGGCTGGGACTGAAATGGATGTGGAACCCGGAGTCGCCGTTCTATGTGAAGCCGCGGCTGTCGTGGGATCTCATCACGTGGGGCTGGCGATTCTGGCGCGCGGCGAACAAGCCGCATGTGGCGCGGTGTGCGCCGCTGCTGCGTGATATGAATTTCGCCAGCCGTGCATGTTATGAAGAACTCGCGGCGCAGGGTCATGAGTTCAGTCTGGTGAAAAAAGGACTGCTGATGCTGTGCAAGGAACAGCACACGCTGGAGGAAGAATCACACACCGCTGAACAGGCCCGGTCGCTTGGCGTTCCTGCCGAAGTGCTGGATGCCAGGCAAACGGCGGCGCTTGATCCGGGAGTCACGATGGACATCGCCGGTGCCGTCTATTTTCCCAAAGACTGTCATCTCTCGCCGGGCCGGTTCATGCAGAGCCTGGAGGCGGGCCTGGCTAAGGCCGGCACGGAGTTCCACTGGGAGACGGAAGTCACCGGCTTCGTCCGCGAAGGCAATCGGCTGGCTGCGGTGAAAACTGCACGCGGAGAAATGCCGGTGGATGAAGTGGTGCTGGCCGGTGGTTCCTGGTCGCCGCTGCTGGCGCAGCAACTCGGACTGCGCATCCCCATGCAGGCAGGGAAGGGCTACAGCTTAACTGTGCAGCAGCCGCGTCAGTTGCCGGAGATTTGCTCCATCTTTACCGAGGCCCGTGTGGCGGTGACGCCGATGGACGGCACGCTGCGATTCGGTGGCACGATGGAAATTGCCGGACTCAACGAAGACATCACTGCGCGCCGAGTGCAGGGGATTATCAAGGCGGTGCCGCGTTACTTTCCGGAGTTTCGCATCGAGGATTTCACCGGCATTCAGCCGTGGCGCGGCCTGCGTCCGTGCAGTCCCGACGGCATGCCCTACATGGGACGCAC
>JANOZA010000670.1:0-2865 GCA_031429155.1 Verrucomicrobiota bacterium
GGCACGGAGCGGTCGCGATACGCCTGGTCTGGATAAATGGCGGGCAGCAGGCCGCGATTGGCGAGGAGATTCCCATCGCTGTCGAGTGCGCCGAGGAACATGGGGCCGAAGCGGATGATGGTGCGCACCTTCCCGCCATCGTAGTGGCGCAGGAGCGACTCCGTGGGCGTGAGGCCGCGCGTGTTGTAGCCGACGATGGGCGGCGACTTGCGCGAGATGCCGACGAGGATGAAGCCCCGGTCCGGCGAGGTGCGCGCACCATCTTCGTTCTGGAACAGGCTCCCCGGCGGCGGCGGCGCATCGCAGGGACCGATGATCTTAATCTCCGCCATGTCCGGCACGCCGGTGTCATTCCATGCGGAAGTGACCGGCGTGACAAAGGCCGGCAGCCGCGCGCCGATCCAGTCATTGCCCTCGGTGGAGCGGTCGGCGGCGGTGGCGCTGAGCAATTCGCGCACCGCGAAGCGGGTCGTCGCCGGCAGTTCGCTGTATGGCATTACCGGCACCGTGCCGCCTCCGCCGGGACCATCGCCATTAAAAAGCAGGCGGAAGAATCCGCGCGGACCGTTGGTGAGCACGGTGGCCGTGCCGTCGGCATTCACGCGGAGATTCTCCGGCGGGATGGCCGCATACGAGTCGCCCGGCGTGGCGGACCATTCGTAGCGGAGGTGGAGTTGATCCGCCTGCACGGCGGAACCGGCGAAGAGGAGAACGGTGGTGAGTAGGGCGAGTGTTTTCATGGCACCCTGTTCCTCGGCATCCGCGGCGCGGCGTGGCAGAAGAATGCAAAAATTCTTCGCCACCCGTTCGGAGATCATTTTGGAGTTCAGCCTTCAGGCTGCTCCCCGGAAGCTCCGCGCCGCAGCCTGAAGGCTGGACTCCGAACGGCTCCGCACTTTTTCTGCCACGCCGGGGTGAAAATGCCGAGGAACCCGGCAGCCATGAACTCTCTCCTCTCCAAAATCACTCTCCTCCTCGCCCTCGCGCTGCCCGCTGGCGCGGCCAATATCGCCCCGCTCGGCACCGGTCTCATGGGCAGCAATGATGCGACCATTACCGATACCGGCTCCGCGCATTTCCAGGGCGGCGTGCTGGCGAGTATCCGCGACGGGAATCTCACGACACGCGTGGATAATTTCCAGGCGAGCCAGCCGGCGAATGTGAACGGCTACGTCGGCATTTCGTGGGCGGCGGCGCGGACGGAGGTGGTGAAGTCGCTGACGCTGACGATGGCCTGCTTTGTGGATGGCGGGTGGTTTGGGAACCGGGAGTGCCCGCGCTCGGGGTATCCGCTCACGGCGGATATGCTCGTGCCGCCGGTGGTGCAGGTGTCGGCGGACCTCGTGACATGGACGACGGTGCCGTCCACTTCGGATTATGTGACCGCGTTCACCGGGCAGAACATCGCGGACAATTCCACGCCGGTGAGCCGGGCGTTCACCATCACGCTGGCGCAATGGCAGACGGGGATGCGCGGCATTCGCCTCATCGGGCCGACGGGCGGCTATGGAGACGGGAATGGATTTCTCGGCGTGTTTGAACTGACGGTGGAAGCGGACGCGCCGACTGACAGCGAGCCGGATGGAATGGACGATGCCTGGGAGACGGCGAACGGTCTCCTGGTGGGCGTGAATGATGCCGCGCTGGACAACCTGGACAGCGACGGGCTTTCCAACGTGCTGGAGTTTCAGTGGCAGACGAATCCGCAACAGCCGGACAGCGACAACGACGGCCTCAGCGACGGCGCGGAGCACACGACGCATCTCACCTTCCCGAATGCCGCGGACACTGACGGCGACACGCTGAACGACGGTGCTGAGATCAACACTCACCTCACCAGCGCGCTGCTGCGCGACACTGACAGCGACGGCCTCAGCGACGCGGCGGAGATCGTGACGCATTTCACGCTGCCGCTGAATCGTGACACGGACGGCGATGGATTCAGCGATGGCGTGGAGATTTCGCTGAACACGAATCCGCTCAGCGCCGCGAGCCGCAGCGCCAACATCGCGCGTGGTGGTCGCGCCATCATGGGCCGCAATGTGTCGAACTCCGCGGCGAATCTCGCCGTCACCGGCACGCCGCGGGTGAATGCGAATTCCACCGCGCACCTCAATGACGGCGACCTCTACACCCGCGCCGACACCAGCGGCATGACGGGCACGGCGTCGCACCTCGGCATCCTGTGGGAGGACGTGTGGCCGCAGCCGGTGAAGCGATTGGAGATCACCCTGGCCACCTTCGCCGACGGCGGGTGGATCGGGAATGCCGGCAGCGCGCCCGCACCTGGCGCGGCGCTCACCGCCACCCACATCAATGCCGCACCGGTTATCCAGACGACGACCGACGGCACGGCATGGACCACGCTGGCCAACGGCACTTTCACCACCGACTACGTCACGCGTCTCATCGGTCACAGCACCGGCGGCGGACTGCGGCCCATCGCGACGCGGCGCGCGTTCGTGGTTACGCTGAACACACCTGCCAGCGGCCTCCGCGGCATTCGCATCGCCGGCTCGCACTATGTTTACATGGGCGCGTGGGAAATCGCAGCGTGCGATACCACCACGGCCACGGACACCGACGGCGACGGTCTCAGCGATGCCGATGAAGCAACGGCCACCACTTCACCGGCCTACTCCGACACCGACGGCGACACTGCCTCCGACGGCGCGGAAGTGAACACGCTTCTCTCCAATCCCCTGCTCGCCGACACCGACGGCGACTTCTTCCCCGACGGCATGGAAGCGCGCTACAGCACCAACGCGAACGACGCTTCCTCCAACCCGCAAAATCTCAGCCTGCTCGGCGGCGGCACGATCGGCGTGAAGAACACGACCACGAATATCGAAGTGGCGACAGCCA
>JANOZA010000671.1:0-11851 GCA_031429155.1 Verrucomicrobiota bacterium
CGTGCGCTGGTGCCTAGCTTTTTGCCCGCAGGCCACCCGCTGCTGGCGACGCTGCCGCGGTATTCGCCGCTGCCCGGCCACACGCCGGACGCGGTGTCGCTCAGCGGGGCGCGCGAGGAAGTGGCCGGCGTGCATCAGAGCCGCCTGGCATGGACGGCTAGCACGGATGCCGACCTGGACCACTACGAGGTGCGCGCCACGGTGGGCGAGGACTACGACGCGGAGGACGATGTGAGCGTGGGGATCGTGCCAAAGGAAGGCCCGCGCGAACTGGTGACGCCGCTAGGCCTGGGAGTGCCAGGCGGGGTGGTCAATTTCAAAGTCTTCGTGGTGCTGACGACCGGCAACGAGCGCGGCAGCAACAATCTGGAAATCCGCCGGCCCACGGCGTGATCCGTGGCAGCGTGGTGACTTGCGACGCTTCCTCTCAATCCCACGCCGGGATGCGCACTGTGAAGGTGGTGCCTGCGCCGGGCGCGGACTTCACCTGGATGCTGCCGCCGTGGAGTTCGGCGCAGCGTTTGATGATGACGAGGCCGAGGCCGGTGCCGGGGATGTCGCCGACGTTGCTGCCGCGATGGAAGGCTTCGAAGAGGTGCGGGAGGTCTTTGTCAGGGATGCCGATGCCGCTGTCTTTGACGGTGAAGACGGCCATGGGGCCTTCGCGCCGGGCGGAGAAGAGGACGGGCGTGGCGGCGGGGGAATACTTCACGCCGTTGCTCAGGAGATTGGTGAGGATGTGACGCAGCAGGGCCTCGTCGGCGTGCGCGCCTGACAGATCGTTTTCCGCGCTCCACTCGATGGGGCACTTGCGGTTGGTGGCGGAGAGGGATTCGTCGGCGAGCTTGCGGGCGAGCGCGTCGAGGTCGAGCGGGCCGGGCTTGTAGGCGAGCTTGCCGGCGTCCACGCGGCCCAGGACGAGGACCTGCTCCATGAGGGCGGCCATGTTTTTGGTGGCGGTGTGGATGTCGTCGAAGAGCTGGGCTTTCTCCTCTTTCGGCAGGCGGTCCTCGTAGTGGCGGAGGAGTTCCACGGCGCTCATGGTGATGCCGAGCGGGGTGCGGAATTCGTGGCTGACCGTGGTGACGAAGCGGCTCTTCAATTCCCCCACCTCACGCTCCGCCGCCAGTTCCTGGGTGCGGCGCGCGGCGAGTTCGGTGGTTTCGACAAACTCTCCGGTGAGACGCCTTTGCCGCCGCAGTACCATCGCGCCGAGTGCCGCAGCGATGCCCACGGGCAGCAGGCCGAGCAACGCGGGCAGCCATGCACTGCCGGCGGTTGGCGCAGGCACGGAGGCATTGGCGGGCAGCGGCCAATCCAGACCCAGCGCGCCGAGGTTTTGCCGCAGTGCTTTCATGTCCACGGAGGCCATGCGGCCTTCCATTCCTCCGGCAAAGAGTCGCTGTCCATCGGCGGCGAAGCGGAGGCCGGTGATCAAATTGAGATCGCGGAAATCCCATGCGGCCACTGGTTCTCCCGCCGTGGTGAAGAACTCCACGCGGGAGGTGCCCATGTTGCAGGCGATGAGGGAACTGTCGCCGGTGAACGTGGCGATGCCATTGTAGGCCAGCAGCGGATCGCGTCGCCGCTCCCAGAGCAGCTTCCAGTTGTTGGCAGAGAAGCACAGAAAGCGGTTCTGGCCCACGACGGAGAGGAATCGTCCGTCGGGGCTGAAGGTGACGAAGCCAGTGCCGCAGTCGAGACGGGTGGCGATTTTGCCGGTGCGCGCATCCCACACGACGGGCTGTCCGCGATCCACACCGGCACCTGCGACGACCCAGCGTCCGTCCGGGCTCATCGCGATAGGGCCGCCACCGGTGGGCGAGGCCGGTCCTGGAGGGGTGCCGGTGTGAACATAAACCGGCTCCAGGGTGACCGGCTTTTCCGGTGCAGTGAGGTCCACCACGAGCAGCACGCGCGTTAATCCCGTCAGCACGGCGTAGCGGCCATCGGCACTGAAGCTGGCGGAGGTCACCCAGAATCCTTTGGGCAGTGGAATGGTCTCCCGGCTGGCCTCCAGATCCGCTGCGTCCGGCAGCCCGTCCCGCGGCAGCGCGCGCAAATACAGGCAGTCCCCGCCGGTGGTCCAGAGTTGTGCATGGCCGGGGCGGAATCCCGCGTTCACACTTTCCTTTGTCGGAACCGTGATGGACGTGCCGCGTTCGAGGTCCATCAGTTCGTAGCCCAGGCTGGCGCTCCACCAGGGGGTCGCCCACACCGCAAAGCGCCCGTCGGGTGAGAGATCCTGCTTCCAGACCGAGGCACGGTTCACCCATGCCCCCTGTAGCAACTTCATCGCCGCCGGCTGCTCGATGCGCCAGGTGCCGGCGCTCTGTCCGGGCACGGCACCGGCGATGCGCCGCCCGTCGCTCGACATCCAGCCGGCCAGCACGCCCTTCATTTCGCACAGCAGCCGTGCGGACACCACGTCCCACAGCCGCGCCACGCCATCCTGCCCGGACGTCATCAGCAGCGTGCCGTCCTGACTGAAATCCTGCAACCACGGCAGCAGTGCCGTGCCTCCGAGCTGCACCACGCGGCTGGACTGCGGCTCCCATGTGAAAAGCGATAGGTTGTCACAGTTGAACGCCAGCCGCTGCCCCTGCCGGTCCCAGGTTGCCATCTGCACCGGCGACGGGCCTTTCACAGTGCTTCGCAGTGCACCGGTGACGGCATCGAAGACATAGACCGTGTCGTCTGCCCACCCCGCAAGCAGGTCCCCGCGCGGACTGAGGCGGGCGTAGTTCCCTCCGCCGCGGTACTTCAGTTTTTCCGGGAAGGCCGGGAGCGGGCGCACTTCGCCTTTCTCCAAATCATATACGAACTGCGTGCCCTCGCGGCCCTGCATCGCCAAGCCCATGAGCCGGTCGTCTGCGGAAAACGACAGCGGCCACGAGTAGTTCACCATTCGCGGATCGGCACTGATGATGCGCAGCAGCTTTCCCGTGTGCGGATCCCACTGTGTGAGTCCGCCGCCATTGTAGCGGATGATGAGGTACTTGCCCGTGGTGGAGAACTGGAAGTCGCCCACGTTCGCGCCCTTTGGATATGTGAAGGGCATGGGAAAGTCGCGCACATGCGCATTGTCCTCTATGCGGTAGAGGGACAGCACCGTCGGCTCATAGCGGGCGACGTAGTGCTTTAGGTCCGGATCAAAGACCACGCCGTAGGAATTCGGTTTGATCGGCCACTGCCGCTCCGGCACGAGGTCGCGCTGACTGAGTGCGGCGATGGCTTCATTCCGCAACTCCAGCGAGGGCCGTATTTTCGCTGCCGTGCGCACGGCCTCCAGCGCCGCGGCACGGTGACCGGCCTTGGTGCTCAGGTTTTCCGCACGGGCCTGGGCCAGTGAGGCCTTCCACAGCCGCTCGGTCGCCTCCGTCTCCGCGTTCTCCGCCCGCGCCTGATTCCGGCTGCTGCGAAACCCGGAATAGACCATCGCCGCGCCCAGCAGCACTACCACGCCGAGGATCACCGCCACCGCGCGATTCGCCCGCAGCATACTCCGCCGGACGAACTCACGGCGCTCCGCAAATTCCTCCGTCTTTATTGCCAATGCTGGTTTCGACTGACCGGTTTCCATTTTGGGAACTGTCTTCGCCAGTGAGGGCATGGGCAAGGCGAAGACTCAGGCCGGGCATCCGACTTTAGTCGGATACGATCAGGGCATGGAGCACGACAAGGAGCGGCGACGCGGAGGACGCGGGCGGGTTGCGGTCGCGGTGACGGGTCGTGGCTGAATGTGCAGCGTATCCGACTTTAGTCCTATAGGAGGTTTCGCAGGACGGTGCTTAGATCGCTGTGTGGCCGGCAGTCCGATGCCGGCCACTCAACACTTCACCTTCCAATCCATGATTATGAAACTAAACCTATCCTCTCTCGTCCTGCTGAGCGTTGCTGCTCTTTTTCCTGCCGGAGCACAGGCGGCTGTCCACCTCTATACCGTCACCACTACGGCGAACAGCGGTTTCGGCTCGCTTCGACAAACCATGCAATCGGCTATGGATGCTAGTGAAGTGGGTATTCCGGGCGACGAACACGTGGTCCGCTTTGCTTTCCCATCCGGCGTGGTGCAAACGATCAGGCCGACCACGGGCCTCCCCCTTATCACGGGTGCCATCACCATTGATGCGACGACGCTGCCTGGCTACGCGGGCACCCCGCTCATCGAACTCGATGGCTCTATGGCACCGAACGCCAGCGGCCTTACCGTACACAACACGACGCTGAAGGTTCGTGGTCTGGCGATCAATCGTTTCCCCGGGTATGGAATTTATGCGTCCCCCAGCTCGGGAGGTGCGGGCTTGATCGTGACGGGTTGCCACATCGGCACAAATGCGGCGGGCACGGCGGCGGCACCCAATGGATCGGGCGGGATTAAATTGAGGGCTCATAGTGCGACCACGGGCGGAGTCGCGAGCCAGATCGGCGGCACGGGTGCCAATCAGGGCAATGTCATCTCCGGAAATGGGGACAGCGGCCTCGACATTTACGCTGGCGACGCGATCACCATCGTGAACAATAAAATCGGAACGAATCGTGCGGGGACGGCGGCCATCCCCAACGACGGCATGGGCGTGTTCCTGGATTGCTACGATGTTCCGATCATCGTTGGTGGGCCGGGTGCGGCCAGGAATATCATTTCTGGCAACACCTCTGACGGCATCATGTTCTGGGGTGGGCCCTTCAGTGCTGCGGTCCGGAACAACATCATTGGCCTGGGATCAGATGGGGTCACGGATTTGGGCAATGGCGGGCATGGTCTTAGATCGGAAGCCGTGGGCATCGAGATCGGTGGCCCGGCACTCTCTGATGGCAATGTCATTTCCGGCAATGGAGGGCATGGCATTCGCTTTTTTCATTGGTTTTATGATGATCTGCCTGCCGGCCCCTTTTCGACCAGTTGCAGGAACAACCTGATCGGCACCGACAGCTCAGGCACGCTGGCGCGGGGGAACATTGGCGGCGGCATCCTCGTGGACCTGCACGATATCTATGATGATGGAAATCCTCCCACAGGTGACCCGAACGTGATGGTGGTCATCGGAGCCGCGGGAGCAGGAAATGTCATCTCTGGCAACGGCGGCAGCGGTGTGACCGTCATGGAGTCCAACGCCTTGCTGCTTGGCAACCTGATCGGCGTGACACGCTCAGCCGCCCCGCTGGGAAATGCATCCAGCGGCGTGCGGGTCATCAATAGTTCCGTCACGGTGGGCCAGGCACCGAACCTGGCAAATGGCAACATCATCGGTGCCAACACCAGCCACGGCATTTCCGTAACGGGAGGGTCATCCCTCACTGCCCACGGCAACTTCATCGGCTGCACGGCGACAGGTGCTGATGTCGGAAATGGCGGCGATGGCATTCAGCATGGGCCGTGGATCGGTGCGGGGATCTTCGGAGTCACCTCTATTGGCGGCACCGGAGCCGGCATGGGCAACTCCATCGCCTACAACAATGGGGATGGCATCTACCTTACCGAGCCCTTCGGCATTGGCTCCAGCTATCTAAGCATCCTCGGGAACTCTATCTGGGCCAATACCGGCATGGGCATTGATCTGGGGAACAATGGTCTCACGCTGAATGATGTGGGTGATGTGGACTCTGGAGCAAATCATCGTCAGAATTTCCCAGTCCTGCTCGCCGCCACGCCAACCAAAGTCCTGGGCCGGCTGGACAGCACCCCGAATACCCGGTTTCGCATCGAGTGCTTCCGTGCGGAAGCGGATGCCACGGGCTACGGCGAGGGGCGCTACTACCTGGGCAGCGTGGACACGACCAGCAACAGCACCGGACTGGCCATCTTTGGACTTTCGGGCATGACGCTTTCAGCAGGACAAACTATCACCGCTACCGCCAGCGTCATCGGCACGCATCCCGACCCCGCAGTGACCAGCGATCTCATTCAGGACACATCGGAGTTTGCTGCAAATGTCGCCGTTGGGGCGGAGCAGATGGCCTTTGCCCTGAGCAGTTCTGCCGTGTCGGTTTCCGAGGGAGCAGGCACGGCGACCCTCACCGTGCTGCGGTCCGGAGTGACCAGCCTGGCTGGCTCGGTGCAATATTACCTGCAAGCCGGCACGGCCACCGCAGGAGCCGACTATACCACCGTTTCCGGCACGTTGTCTTTCCTTGCCGGCGAGACGAGCAAGACCTTTACCGTACCTATCTTCAACGACTCTACGGATGAACCTGACCAGACCTTCTCCGCCTACCTCAGCTTTCCGTTCGGCGGGCTGATCTCCTCGCCCGGGTCAACGGTGGTTACGATCATTGATAACGATGCGGCACCCTACATTTATGTGCCAGCCTACCTCGCTCAAGTCGAAGGCCACTCGGGCTCCACGGAGGTCGTAGTTACCGTCGCCCTCACCGCCCCCTCTGAGAAGATCATCAGAGGCTACACCTTCCCCAACGACTTCGTCAACGCTGGGACCGCCACTCACCCGGTCGATTACACCTACGAGGGATCGAGTGGTGTGATCTTTGAAATTGCCCCCGGACAGACTCAGTATACACGAAGCTTCAACATTGTCGGAGACATGACCGTGGAGCCTGATGAAACCATCAACTTCAACCTTTATAGCGCGGAGAATGCCACACTCGGCAACACTACCTGCGTCATCACCATCCTGAACGACGACGACGCCAGTTCCGGCACGCTGCAGTTTGCAGAAGAGAGTCAAAACGCATCTGAAAACGCAGGCACTGCCAACATCACCGTGACCCGCACGGGAGGCACTGGCGGGGCAGCCTCGGTTAGCTACGCCCTCGTCGGCGGCACGGCCACGCCGGGTTCGGACTTCATCGCGGCCAATACCTCCGGCACTCTGAATTTCGCCCACGGCCAAAGCAGTGCCAGCTTCACCATTACCCTCGTGAACGATTATCTGCCCGAGGGGCCGGAAACCATGCAGTTTCAATTCATGGGCGTCACCGGTTCCGGTCCCGGGGTGCCGGCTGCAACCACACTCACCATCACCGACACCGACGCCCCCGGCTCCCTGCGATTCTCCGCCGCCAGCTATTCCGCAGCGGAAAATGCCGGAAGTTTCACGGTCACGGTCACCCGCACTGGCGGCACGGATGGCCCGGCCAGCATCAGCTATGCCCGCACCGGCGGCACGGCGGCAGCAGGCACGGATTTCCTCGCCGCCACCACTTCCGGGACGCTCAATTTCGCCCACGGTCAGGCCAGCGCCACCTTCACCATCACCCTGCTGGATGACTTCGTGATCGAGGGGCCGGAAACGCTGATCCTCCTGCTCTCCGGAGCCACTGGGGCCACCCTCGGCAGTCCTGCGACCGCGACGCTCACCCTGGCAGACAATGAAACCGGCTACAGCATCTCCGGCCGCGTGGCCCAGGCAGATGGCAGCGGCCTTGCCGGTGTCACGGTCATCCTAACCGGCAGCCAGAACGCCTCCTTCACCACCGATGCCACGGGGAACTACACCTTTGTCGGCGTGGTGGGCGGCCTGAACTACGCCGTCGTTGCCACCGCGAGCGGCTGGACCTTCGCCCCGGAAACCCGCACTTACCAAAACCTGAGCGGAGCCATGACTGCACAGGATTTCCTGGCATCCCCGGAGGTGCTGCCCGAATTGAGCATGTCCATCCTGCCGAACGGAGACATCCACCTCTTCTGGCCCATCGAAGGCGGCACCGGCTGGACACTGATGATCAGCAGCACCATGGCGGCCGGCTCATGGTCTCCCGTCAACGCCACCGTAATCCAGCGCGGCGGCTACTTTCAGGTCACCATCCCCGGAACCAATCGCGCCTTCTTCCGCCTCGACCGGCCCACCGGCGGCGGCGGCGGCGAGGAAATGTGAAGGCGACGATTGGCGCCGAAATAGCCGCTCCCCGGGAGCGCTGCACCGCTTGGATGAATAAAACCTCGCAACAGAAGATACTTCCCTCGCGCGAGGACAGCATCAAGCAAATCTGCTTTGTGCTGCGTGCCTCACGCTCACCGGCAACGCCATCTTCGAAGTCTGGCGCCCCCCCCCCCCGGGCACAGTCCGCCGTCCCTGTTCACTGAACCAATGCCCCGGCCTTCATCGCCGACTCCACCGCCCCGTAGAGCGCGGTCCACGCGGCTTGAACTTCGGGCGTCCATTGCTTGCCGAGCACGCCGGCGAGCATGTCGAGCAGGGCGCGGCCGACGGTGTCGTAGTGTGCATCTTTGACGCCGTATTCCTTGTGGCGCGCGCCCATGGCGCGGAGTTCGGCGTCGAGGGACTCCGGGCGTTCCAGCATCATGATGAGCACGCCGAGCATGTCTATGAGCTTCTGCGCCTGGACTTCGATGTCGCTGCGGAACATCGGCTGGAGTGAGGGATCGAGCGCGAAGAGTCGCTGATAAAAGACCAGCGCGGCCACATGCTGGCTGCGCTGGACTTCGGCGAAAGTCTTGCGGATGAGGTAAGTGTGCTGCGGGTCCATTTCCGGCACTCAACACCAGACTGGAGAAACCGGGTATCCGACTTTAGTCGGATTGGCACTATTCGCTTCCCGGACATACTTGCCATCACCATGAAAAAGAAAATCCTCATTATCGAAGACCAGGCGCCCATGCGGCGGAACATCGCCCTCATGCTCCAGTTGGAGGGCTACGAGGTAGTGAGTGCGGAGAACGGCCGCATCGGCCTGGAAGTGGCGCGGAAGGAGGATCCGGACCTTATTCTCTGCGATGTGATGATGCCGGAGCTTGATGGCTACGGTGTGGTGCAGGCGCTGCGGGAGGATCCGGAGTTTGCGGCCACGCCCTTCATCTTCCTCACGGCGAAAAGCGACCGCGGCGATGTGCGCGTCGGCATGAACTTCGGCGCCGACGACTATCTCACCAAGCCGGTGGTGCGGGACGACCTGCTTGAGGCCGTGACGGCGCGCCTCGCCCGGGCGGAGGCCATGCAGGAACGCATAGATGCTGCGGCAGTCTCCGTCGGATTCAATCCTGACTTCTCCAGCCACGAACCGCTCGTCAAAGTCTTCGCCCTCACTTCCCGTGAGGCGGAGACGCTGCTTTGGGCCGCTCAGGGGAAGAGTAACGGCGACGTGGCGTCCATCCTCGGCATGAGCGAGAAGACCGTGAAGCAGCACATGAGCAGCGTCTTTTCCAAGCTCGGAGTGGAGAACCGCAACGCCGCCGCCATGTGCGCGGTGGAGGTGCTCAGCCGGGCGGGGGCGTAGAGGGCGCGCTGGAGGGATAACTTTCCTGATGCGCCGGGAATAATCCCGACTCCCGTCGCCGCTCCCCAGCGTATGAGCCGACTTCTCCTTCTCCTCCTCCTTGTCATTGGTTCCACCGGCGTCTTCGCCGCAGAGGACGTGCGCGTCTGGCAAACCGTTCGCGGCAAGCGCATCGAGGGCAGCTTCGCGCGGAATGACGGGGACAAGATCGTCATTCAAAAGAAGAACAGCAAAGAGACCGTCAGCATTCCCCGCGAGGAGCTGATGCCGCCTGACACGATTTACCTGGAGCAGTTGGAGAAGAAGGGTAAGTCCGCCCCGGCGACGCCAACCCCAGCCAAGCCAGGCATTCCCGCTCCCAAGCCAGCCCCCGGCGCTGCACCGGCAGTCCCGCTTCCCGGGGACATGGCTGATGACGAGGAAGTCCCCGGCGAACCGGCTAAGGGCCGGCTCTATCCGCGCACCAAGGAGGAGATTCGCTCCGCGCTGCGCGAAATCGAACAGCGCGACAAGCCGAAGGATTTGAACAAGGAAGTCCACGACGCCATCTGCCGGCTCAATGCCTATCGTTATCTCAGTGGCGTGATGAGCAATGTCGGCACCGAGCCCCGCATGGTGGAAGGCTCCTACGATGCCTCCAAAGCCTGCGCCGCAGCAGGGACGATCAGCCATTCGCTAGGCCACTCGACGGATAAGTGCAATCTCAGCGCCGGTCACCACGACATCGCTTCCACCGTGGACGGCTACATCGGCGACGGCGGCGACAACAACCGTGAGCGCCGCGGTCACCGCCGGTGGTGCCTCAATCCTCCGATGCAAAACGCCGGCTTTGGCCGAGAGGGGATCTATTCTGCTATGTGGTGCATGGACAGCGGTGGCCAAAAGCCGCGCGACCCGTGGGCCTATCCCGGACGCGGACTTTATCCCCGCGAGTATGTTAAAGGCAATGCGTGGTCCTTCTACATGACCGGTGCGCTGCCGGACGATACGAAGGTGCGCATTTGGAAACTTCTCAGCCGCCCGGAGCAGTCCATCCCCTGGGGCGAGGAGCCGAAGGGACGCGAGATCGAAGTCGGCTACAGCTTCGTCTATGACAACACCATCAACTTCGAGCCCGACCCGAAGATTCTGGGCAAGCGCGGCATCTACTGGGTGCGCGTCCACGGCCGCGGCGTGCGCGAGCAGTATCTGACGGAGCTGTTTTAGCCAAAAGCAGGAAAGAGAACCGCGGATAACACAGATAACACGGATGGGGAGGAAGCTACCCATCAAATTCCCTTCATCCGCGCTATCCGTGTTATCCGCGGTTCAAATTGCATCGCCAAAAGGTTGGATCCGGAATTCCGGGAACAGGGAGCACGAAGCGAATGACAGACTGGCGCAGAGTCGTCAGGTGCGCCATCATTCGCCTCCATGAAAATCCCATTCCTCCTCGCCGCATCGTTCGCGCTTTCCTGTCCCGCCGCGCCCGTGCCGCTGCTGCACATGGATGCGGCCGCGCAGTCTGCGCTCCGTCAGCAACAGGCGCTGCCGCCGCTAACGGCGAATCAGCCGGCGGACATCGTGCTCGCCAGGCGCGGGGCCTCTGAACTCTCCTCTCTGCACTCTGAACTCGCCGCCCACCGTCCCGTCTTCACCTCCGACGGCACTCATGCTTTCCTGCGCTTCGATGGCGAAGACGACTTCCTCGCGTTGTCAGGGCCGCGACAGCTTGCGCCCGCAGTCACGGTCTTCATCCTCGCCGCGCCGCGAGGGAACAAAGGATTCTATCCCGGCTTCTTCGCCTGCGCCGAGGCGGGAAAGAACGATTACACCAGCGGCCTCAATCTCGATCTCGGCAGCAAGCCCACTGCGGAACTCAGCATGCTGAATCTGGAATCCGCCGGCGCTCAGGGCGAGCGCGACCTCCTCATCCCGGGGCAAAACCTCGCGGCCAATCTTCCGTTCGGCAGCTTCCATGTCTTCACCGTCCGCTCGCAGATCAAGCCCGGCGGCAATGAAGTCTGGCTAGACGGCATCAAGCTCGCCTCGCGCGACCGGCTGGAGTCCATGATCGGCCTCGACCGCATCATCCTCGGCGCGCGCTACTATTCCAATGACGCCGCGCAGCAGCCCTTCGTCGCCAGCTTTCTGCACGGCGACATCGCCGAGTGCATGGTCTTCGACTCCGCGCTGCCTGACAAGGAGTTGAAGGAAATCGAGCAAGCCCTCTTTGCGAAAGTCCCCGCGCTCAATGCCTTCGCCTCCGGCAAGAGCGGCCACGCGCTGCAAGTCATCAAAGACGCCCCGCCCGTGCAGATGCTCGTCCCCGGATTCTCCGTCAGCGAACTGCCGGTAAAACTAACCAACCGTAACAACCTCCGCTACCGCCACGACGGCAAGCTCGTCGCTCTCGGTTACGACGGCACCATTCACCTCCTGACAGATACCGACGGCGATGGGCTTGAGGACAAAGCCGACATCTTCTGGGACAAGCCCACGATGCGCGGCCCGCTGGGCATCGCGCTCCTGCCGAAAGACGATCCGCGCGGCGACGGCGTCTTCGTCGCCAGCAAAGGCAAGGTCTCGCTCATTCTCGACAAGGACCGCGACGGAAAAGCCGATGAGGAAATCATCGTCGCCACCGGCTGGGGCGAGATCATGCAGAACGTGGACG
>JANOZA010000672.1:0-5055 GCA_031429155.1 Verrucomicrobiota bacterium
GATGAGTTTCCACCGGCCATCGGTAACGGCGCGCTGCACGTCGCGATAGCCGGTGAGGATGTGACTGCGCACGGATTTTTCGTTTTCCGCGATAACGGACGCGAGGCTCCTGCCCTCGCAGCCATTCGGGGGCTTCACGCCGGCGAGTTCGCCGACGGTCGCATACACATCGGTGAGGTAGCACAGGGCGTGGCGGCGTTGGCCGGTGGGAATGTCAGTCCCGGCGAAAATGAGCGGTACCTTCATGCCGCTCTCGTAGAGGTTTTGCTTCCCCATCAGGCCGTGGCTGCCGAGTGCGAGTCCCTGGTCGCTGGCGAAGACGATAATCGTATCCTTCGCCGCTCCCGACTTTTCCAGCGCGGCGAGGATGCGGCCGATCTGCGAGTCCATGAACGTGATGAGCGCGTAGTAGTCGGCGAGTTGTGAGCGGATATTGTGCGACGTGCGCGGCCATGGGGCGAGTTTCTCGTCGCGCACCGTCATCTCGCCGTTGTCGAAGGGATGCTGAGGGAGGAAGTCCGGCGGCAGGGGCGGGAGTTTGTCGTTGTAGCGCGCATGAAAATCCGGGGGCGCGATGCGAGGATCGTGGGGGGCTTCCATTGCCACATGGAGCAGGAACGGCTTGTCCTTTGACCGGTGCTCCAGGAAGCCGAGGGCGGCATCCGCGATTTCCTCCACGGCGTGTTTGCCGGGTTTGACCTCCCGCTTCTTCAGTCCGTGTTCCGGCGTGATGTCGTGGAGCGGGAGCTTGAAGGGATCGCCCATGCCTCCCAGGAAGATCGCGCCGCCGGCGGGGAAGATGCGCAGGAGTGATTCTTTGCCGTTGTGCCACTTGCCCGTGAGAAAGGTGGAATAACCCTCCGCCGCGAACTGCCCGGGCCACGCCGGCTGGTTCTTTATTTGCTCATCAATCCGCCACAGCGAGCGGCCCGTGAGCAGCATGGCGCGCGACGGCACGCACACTGCGCCCTGCATGCCGCCCATGCAGTAGGCCCGGGTGAATGCCGTGCCGCGCTGCACGAGGCCGTCGAGGTGCGGCGTCTCGATGTTAGGATTTCCCAGCGCGCGAATCGTATCGGCACGCTGGTCGTCGGAGAAGAGGAATAGCACATTCGGCGGCGCGGCGGCGGCGAAAGCTGCGAAGACCAACGGGACGAAGCCGGAAAGAAGAGAGCGGATCATGAGTAACGGCTATTTTGCGAGTGCTTCCTGGAGAGCCAGCATTTCGTCGTTTATCTGAGCTTCCGTCGGATTGTGGAGGGTGTCGGCGATGTGGCCCCGGACAAGCCTGGCGAAAGCGCACGCGAAGCCGGTGCACCATTTGACGCGCTGCGGGCATTGTCAGGCCGGTGGCGGCACTGAGTTCGCCGTAGCCGGCAGGAGAATCCCCACCGGCGCTTATGAAAGGCCGGAGATTGAGGAAGAGTTCGGCCTTTCCGCCGGCCTCGAACTCGGCGGCCAGACTGTTGAGGCTGGCACGGATGACGGATTCGGCCCACTCCCTCTCAAAAAGCTGCACCGGTTCGGGCACGGTTGTCAGCGCGGGGGCGAGTTGATTTCCGGCGGGAATCGCATCGAAGGAGATGATTTTTCCCGACCCGCGCTTTTGGCGGCGCGCCGCCTGCCGGGCATCGCTGAGGTCGCGCTGGAAGGCGGTGAGGAAAAAGGTGCGGAGTTTGCCGAGAAAGGGTTCGGCCGTGGCGAGGAGATCCTGACCAACGATGACCCGGGCGAAGAAGTCCTGAGTGAGGTCTTCAGCGTCTTCAGCGCTGAAACCGCTGCCCCGGGCGAAGGCGTAGAGGGGCCTCCAATAGAGTCGGCAGAGATCTTCCAGCGCGGCGCGGCTGCCTTCCGTCCGCCCGCCGTCACGCGCCGTGAGCACCACACTCCAGCGGGTGGCGGGAAACGGAGAAGCCGTAGCGCGGTCAGGCATGAGTGGGGAGGATGCGGCTTGCCGTAGTGCGGGTCAAGTTGCTTTCAGAACCGGGCATTTCTCTGAAATGACTTGTCACAGGCGGCAAAAAGTGGCGCATCCAGTCTCGAAAACGTTCCTATGCCTGAAATCCCTCCAGCGCCGCCCTCACCCGATGACCTCACGGGCCTCGATCTGTCAGGCATGTGGCAACAGGCGATGCGTCCGCGCTGTTCGGACTGGACGCCGCCTTCGCCGGAGGAACTGACGGGACAGATACCGCAGTGCGACATCACCGGGCTGCTGGGACGCGGCGGCATGGGTGCGGTCTATCGCGCTCGGCAAACGGCGCTCGACCGGGAGGTGGCGGTGAAAATTTTGCCGCCGGAAGCCGATCCCGACGGCTCGATGACCGAACGCTTTCGCCGCGAGGGCCGGCTGCTGGCGCGGCTGAGTCATCCGCACATTGTCACCGTCTTTGATTCCGGCACCACGCCGGAAGGGCACCTCTACATCGTGATGGAACTGGCGACCGGCGGTGATCTTGCCAAACGCATGTACGACGCGCGGCTGCCGGTGGATGAGGCCGTCATCATTCTGCTCCAGGTGGGTGCCGCTGTAGCCGCAGCGCATGAGCAGGGCGTGGTGCATCGAGATTTGAAGCCGTCGAATGTTCTGCTGATGGCGGACGGCACGGCGAAGGTCGCGGACTTCGGTCTCGCGGTGCCGCTGCAGTCGCCGGAAACGGAACGCCTGACGCGCGAGGACGCCACGCTGGGCACGGCGGAGTATGCCGCGCCGGAGCAATTCGCGGCGAGGAAAGGCGGGCCGCCGCCGGACTGCCGTTCAGATATTTACAGCCTCGGAGTGCTGGCCTGTGAGATGTTCACCGGTGCCCTGCCGCGTGGTGTGTTCGAACTTCCCTCACAGAAATCCAAATCGCTCGATCCCGCAGTGGATGCGGTGATGCTCAAGGCGCTGCAAAGCGATCCCCGGTCCCGCTTTGCCAGTGCGGGGGAATTCTGTGCTGCCCTGACCGCCGCCATGGACCGCCCCCGTCAGCAGGAAAAGCGTGACCGCGAGGCGCGCATTCTCCTGCGGCGGCGGACGCGGATGGCAGTGGCATTCGGCAGTCTCGCGGTCGCTGCGCTGGCCGCCGCAGCCTACGGCTGGCGGCAGCAACGCGCAGCCGAGCAGCACGCCGCGGAGGCGCAGCAGCAGCGCCACAAGGCGGAGGAACTCATTGATTTTCTCGTCAGCGATCTTCAAGCCAACCTGCGCCAGACGGGCCGCGAGTCGCTCCTCCGCGCGCTGGCCACGCAACTTGAACGCTACTTTGCCGACCAGCCGGAGCGCACCGATACCGACTTTCTCCGGCGCAAAGCGAACGGCCTCCGCGTCATCGCGCTGCACCATCTCGGACGCGGGAATCCTGACCTTGGATTCCGCCTCGCCGCGGAAGTGCTGAGTCTCCGGGAGATCATCGCCGCGCGGGAGCCTGACAACGTGAAGGCCGTCCGCGCCCGCAACAGTGCGCTGCTCGCGCTGGAGGAGGGGCGCATGGAAAACGGTCAAGCGGAGCGTGCTTCCTTCGACGAGGTCCTAGCCGCCGCGCGCGCGGCGCACGCGAAGTTCCCTGATGACCAGCCGGCGACACTGCAACTGGTGCGCACGCTGCTGTTCGCAGGCTACCACGCGCAGGGTGCCGGCCAGCATGCGCTTGCGGAGGAACGATTCCACGCGGTGGAAGAAGTCAGCTGTCCGGTGCTGGCGCGCAGTCCTGACAACGGCGACTTCCGCGATCATCTCTGGAATGCCCGTGCCGGCCTGGTGGAATGCCGCGAGGCCCGCGGCGACTTCACCGGCGCGCTGGCGGACAATGAAGCCGTAATCGCCGAATTCCTGCGGCTGCTGGACGAGTGGCCCGACTACGACACGGTCCTGCTGGCCCATGTGGAGAATCTGAAGCGCAAGGCCCGACTGCTTCTCAAGCTCGACCGCGGCGAGGAAGCCAGCACCGTCTCACAGCAGGCGCTCACGGTGCTCAAGGATCAGCTCGTGACCGACCCCGCCCACCGGACGAAGCTCGATTTGCAAAGCACGCTGCTCATGCAATACAGCCGCATCCGCCGCGCGCTGAACGACGACGCCGGCGCCATCGCCAGTCTGGACGAGGCCCGTGCAGTCTGTGAACGGGTGCTCATCGTCTCACCGTGGGTCTTCACCATGTATGCGCGCCGCACCGAAATCCTCGCGCTGCTGGCACCCTTGCGGCCGCCCGACGCCGCGGGCGAAGCCGCCTTCATGCGGCGCTACTCTCAGGAATTGCTCTACAATACCGAGGCCGCGCAGGGTGAAATGGAGTACCTGCGCCGGCTCCTGGAAATTCTGAAAGCCGCGCGCGCCAGTATCGCCACCGCGGAGAGCGAAGCCGCCGCCGCCACCTGGTGGACGGAGCAGGTGACATACCTGCGCAGCTTCCTGCCCGGCGCTGTCAGGTCCGGCACTGCACCATCCGCCGCGGCCCGCTGGGACTGGATCGTCAGCGAGATGGAGAAGCCGCAGGAGTGACCTCCCGCCGGCAGGCATTTGCAGGAAAGCAGTATTTCTTTGTCACACGGCCAAAGAAACGCCGCACAGAGCGTGCCGCCAGTCTGCTTCCTGACAAAACATGGGGACTTCTCCATCCCGAATCCATTCAATTCACCATGAACACCCGCTCACTCCGATTCTTCAAAGCCTCCTTCGCGCTGCTGCTCGTGGCAGCATTCTTCATGGGCAGCCTGCCGCAAGCATCCGCCGCTCCCGCCGCACCCGGATTGCACACTTTTACACAGCCGGACGGCAGTACCTTCCAGGGCCTGATGCACGGCGATGAGTTCTTCAACTGGTACGAGACGGCGGACCACCATCCCATCACGTGGGACGATGCCACCAGCCGCTGGATGTACGCGCTGCCAGCCGCGGAAGGAGTCGGGCCCTCGTCCGGCATCGCCGTCGGAGCCGGACCCGCGCCGGGACAGCCGTGGAAGCCATTGATGCCGGCGGCCGAACTGGAGGCGGCGAGAACGCGCACTTATGAAGCCTCGGTGCCTCCGGTGAAGCGCGGGCGCACCCGCGGCCAGGGCGCGCTCGCCGTCAAC
>JANOZA010000673.1:0-28355 GCA_031429155.1 Verrucomicrobiota bacterium
CGGGGAGCGCATTTTGTTGAAAAAATGTGACCCTCCGCCGGCGGGTGATGCGGCGCGGGTGCGGCGAAGTTCAGGCTTGTCCGGCGCGGTGCCGGAGGGGAGCGTGCGGCATATCAGCTATGAACAAGAACCGCAGAAAGCAGTCATCACCGGCCGGAGGATCGCGCAGGCCGGATTCCGGGTCAGAACGCGAGTCGAATGCGAAGCCCGGGGCCGCCGTGGCGGAGGCTCCGCTGCCGTCGTCTGCGGGCGGAGTGCGGAGGCTGGTGGCGGCGGGACTCTTTGGTGCGGCGCTATGCGTGGCGCTGTATCTGGCGTGGCAGTCGGCGGACGGGAGGACGATGCCGGGCTGCGGTCCGGAGAGTGGCTGCGGGCAGATCCTCACCAGTCGCTGGAGTGTGGCGGGGGCGGTGCCGGTGAGTCTCCTGGGGGCGGCGGCTTATGCGTTCCTGTTATTGTCCTCACTGAAAGCCGGGCCGCTGTCGCCCTGGCGCCGGCTGGGGGAGTGCGCGGCGTCGGTGCTGGTGCTGGGCGGGGCGCTGTGGTTCATGGTGGTGCAGGCGGTGATCGTGAAGGCGTTCTGTCCGTGGTGTTGCGCGGCGCACTTGCTGGCGAGTACGGGCGCGGTGGTGCTGTGGCTGGCACGCCGCAGGGAACGGAGCCCGGCGGCGGGCGGTGGCCCGGGACTGTGGGAGGTGGCGCTGCCGCTGGCGGCGGTGGCGGGCCTGGCCATTCTCCAAAGCCGGACGCCGGAGCCGGAGCGGATCGTGGAGCGGACGCTGACGGAATCCATGACGGCGGGTCCGGGGACGGTGTCGCTGTATGGCGGGCGGCTGGTGCTGGATGCCGCGTCCCTGCCGGTGATAGGCGTGCCGGGTGCCGCGGTGACGGCGGTGGCCCTGACGGATTTCACCTGCCCGCATTGCCGGGAGCTGCACCACACGCTAACCCAACTGGCGGCGCAGCGTCCGGGGCAGTTCAGCACCGTGCTGCTGCCGGGGGCGTTTGAAGCGGAGGCGCGGGAACTGCACCGGGTGATGCTCTCGCTGTGGCGCATAGACCCTGACGGCTATCGGAAAACGGCGGAGGACCTGGCCGGCGGCGGCATCAGCCCGAACGTCAAGGATGTGCTGGCGGCCGTGCAGAGACAGACGGGCGGGAAATTCTACGAACTGGCATGGACGCACGCCGCCTGGGTGCAGGATGCCATGCGCAAGGGTGAGGAACTCCTCGCGCTCAACCGCAGCGAGGCCGGGGCTTCCACGCTGCCGCAACTCATGCTCCGCGACCGCCTCCTCTCCGGCGCCCCTCACACCAATACGCTGGCCGCCATGCTGGACGGAACCCCGGCAGTACCCGCCGCGACCATTCCCCCCACTCCCCCGCCCGCTGCCCCGGTGGTGCCGACAAATGCGACGATCGCCTTCGAGTCCCTGACGGTGGATCTCGGCACGGTGATCCGCGGAGAGTCGGCCTCGCGGCATATCACTTTCACTAACTCCGGCAGTGAACCGCTCGTGCTCATTGACGTGAAGACCAGTTGCGGCTGCACGACCGTCCAGGGGGCGCAGCAAACGGTGGCCCCGGGCGGCAGGGGTTCCTTTGAACTCAAGCTGGATACGGCGCGCTTCATCGGGGACATGGCCAAGACTGCGGACGTGGAATCGAACGCGTCCAACGGAGTGGTGCGGCTCACCGTCAAAGCAAAGGTCTGGAGTCCCGTGAGCCTGAATCCGCCGGGGGTGACATTTGGTTCGGTGATCAAAGGCACGAAGGTGGAGCCGCGCGTGGTGGAGATCACGGTCACTGAACCCGAGCCGCTGAAGCTGGGCGGGATCACGTGCAGCAATCCCTATTTCCATACCGAAATGAAGACCGTGGAGGAGGGCCGGAAGTATCAGCTAACGGTATCGGTGGCGGAGCTGGGCGACCAGCCGCAGAACGCGGACCTGGTGCTGGAACTGGGCCACCCGAAGATGAAGGAGATGAGGTTCACGACCTTCATCAATCCGGTGGAGGCGGTGATGGTGCAGCCCGCGGAATTCATGCGGCCGGCCGCGACGCTGGCGACATCGCCCACCAGCTCGATCACGATCTTCTGCCACGATCCCGCGCTTGCCGCCTTCGAGGTCACGGACCTCGCGTTCTCCGGAGGCAATGGGGTGAAGGTGACCTATGACCGCCAGCCGAACAGCAAATGGGGACGGATCAACCTGACCTTCCCGCCGGGCTTCGATCCGGAGAAGGCGAAGGACACGCAGGTGACGTGGCGCACGAATCACCCGCGCTACGCGCAGATGTCCGTGCCCGTGAAGCTGATCCTTCCTCCAACAGCACCGGCACCTTCACTGAGACCGCCACCAGCAGTCACCCAGCCAGCAGTGACTCCGCCAGCCCCGGCACCAGCGCCCGCACCGTCACTGATACAGCCGCCGGCGAGGCGAACCATCCCGGCAAAGTGAAGCCCCTCACGGCTTGCTCCTGGCTGCCTTTTCGGACACGAGGCGATACGGATAGTCGTTGAGCGGGTTCAATTCGTTGTAGTAGCAGGCGGCGGGCTTGCCGCGGTAGAGTTCGTGGAACCTGGCATGAATCGAGGGCTCGTACACCCAGGGGATGACCCACTCGTAGTGCCCGGCCATGGCGGTCAGTTCCGTGGACGGCTTGCCGTCATAGGCTCCGTACCATTCCTCAAAGGTCGGCAGGCGCCCGCCCAGCTTTTTGGCGTTCTCCATCGCCTTCAGCCACGGCGCAGGCATGCGCGGGTTCTTCTCCATCTGGAAGGCGCCACAGTCCACCATGGTGTCGAGCTTGGCCTCGCGGCCAGGAGCCTTGGCGGCGGCCTCCTTCACCTTCTTCAGGGCACTGGCGGCGTATTCCTTATAGTCCTCCAGCGGCAGGCTCATCTCTCCGTCTGCGGCAACATACGTCAGGCTCGCGATTTGCTTCCGCGGCGGGAACTCTTTCTTGCCCTGCCAGATAGCCAGGAAACGGAAGGGGGTGGTGAAGGCCTCATCCGGCAGCGGTGCGACCTCGCCGAGATCAACACTCACCCAGCCGTCTTTCCTCACGGCTACCTTGCGGGTTTCGTGCCAGAAAGGCGCGCCCCCCTCCGGCGAACGGTAGAGTTCGAATTTGATTTCCACGTCCGTGCCCCACAAGTCCTTCTTCAGCATCGGCATCCCTCCGCGGTATTGAATGATCCGACTGGGATCGGTCTTCGCTTTTGCGGCCTCCGCTCCCTTTTCCCCGCCTCCGGCGACCGCTGCCGGCAGAAAGCCGATGGTCATGACAGCAGCGAGGATAGGAGCCCAGATCCGGAAGCGGAGACGGAGACGGCCTGGAGCGTTGGATTGAGGAGAGTTCATGGCTGTTTGGGTTGAGTTGGATGGCTGGCTTTTGCCTCGCTGCGGATCTGCTCCGCTTTGTTTTTGATATCACTGAGATCCTGCTGCATCCGCAGGAATCCTTCGTTGTGGGTGAACATGGGACTGTGGTGGTAGGCTCCCTTGAAAGTAGTGGCGTGGTGGAACTTTACCATCTCGAAGAAGCGCTGCTCCAGCGGCGTGAGACCGTCGTAGGGCATCTCCGTCCCTGGAAGCGGCCCCGGCTCTGGCTCCGCCCCGCCGATGCGGGGAATGATGGACTCGGGAATGGGCCCTATCCATGAATAGGGCTGCGGCGCTTCGGGCAGTGACTCTGAATCCCCGGGGTGCCCCGCCGGGACTTCCGGCTCGTCAGGGGGCATACCCGATTCCAGCCAGCGGATGAGCTTGTCGTGTTGCAGTTGGTTGATCACGGCGGCGGCCTCACCCAGCACGGCATCGGCCTCCTGTTTGACATGATCCGCCCCGGCCAGACTCTCGGAGGCAAAACGTGAGGAGTGACACGGAAGGCAATTCGCCACCATGAGCGCGCGCTGCCGCTTCGCTTCTTCAGCAGTGATGGACCGCATCTTCACCGCCGGTTTGTCGGTATCCAATGCCGCGCCGGTGCCCACATTTCCGAGAGTGAGTCCGATCCCGGTATCGTGGGATCCGCCGGGCATGTGACAGGTCACACAGGTCGGTGCCTGAGCCCGGGTTGCTTCGGATGCGAAGAGCTGGCCATGTTTGCTGGCCTGCCACATCTCGATGTGCGGATGGTCCCGCCCGCTGTGGCATCCGCCGCAGGACTCAGGGCGCCGGGCTTCAATAACAGAAAAGGAGTGCCCGCTGTGACAGGAATTGCACCCGCCGCGGCTGCCATCGGGGAAATGCTTCCCGATTTTGTGACACTGCACACAGCCCTGCTCAGCCATCGCCGGCGATAAGCGCTGGAACTTGGGATCCACCTCCATCCGGTCCATGGACTCCGCATGGAGGCTTCGATTGAACTCCGTGACCTGCTTTGAATGACAGGAACCGCACGTCGCCGCACTCACCTGTCCCTTCACCTGGAAGATCGTGCTGTGATTGTCCCCATGACAGGCGATGCAGCCCACCCCGGCAGCCGCATGACGGCTTCCCTCCCAGGCTTTGACCATCTCGCTCTCGTTTTGGCGGTGGCAATCAACGCAGCTTTGCGGCTCGGCCAGCACCGTGGAAATACCGCAGTTCCCCGAAAGCCAGCCTCCAAAAAGCACCCCGATCACCCGAAATGCGGGGAAGCGGTGAGCTGCTTTTCGAATGAATGGGTGCATGACCTGGATGGATGGTTGTGACCGGGAGCGGGGACGTCAACTCATAGTCCCCGGGCGATTTGCTCAAGAGTGAGCAGGGCATAAGAGGATACGAGGAAAGGGTCATTTTCCCACCAGCGACCGTTCCTGTTCACCCACGAGCCGTCCTTCTGCTGGGCGGCAAGTATCTTCCGCGCGAGGTCCCGCCGCCAGTCCACTTCGGTCCCGTTCTTCAGCTTCAACCGGTCTATCTTCCGGATGCTGAGCACCTTGGCGATCGAGTGGTAGTAGTAGAACAATCCCTGCCGGCCGAGCCCCGGATTCTCCTCGATGCTGTAGTTCTCCTGCAACCAGCCGAGAAAGGCATCAAGGCGGGGGTCGTCACTGCCCATGGGGGCATAGATCAGACTCAGCAGCCCGTCGTAGGTCATTTCCCCGGAAGCCCGGAGTGCCACCTTTCCGCCGGGCCCGGGGGCTTTGGCCGGTCTCCCGGCTCCTCCGCCGAGATCTTCGTCGCTCGCTGCTTTCGTTTCCACGGCAGCGCCCGCGGCTGGCTTCTGGCTTTGCTGCAAGAACTTCATCGCCGCTTCAAAGTCCAGATCGTCCGGGCCATTCCCTCCCGGGGCGCTGTCCTTCGTGGCCTCCTCCGACTGCCGGAACGATTCGAGGGCATTCGAGAGGCTCTCCAGGGAAACGCTTCCCCCGGACACGCTCTCAGCGGCATCGCCACTTTCCACACGGAGTTCAAAGCCGGACCGGTGATGGTCAAGGAACCGCTTCGCTCCGGGGGTCAGCGCCCGGGACTGCCCATCATCGTCCAGCAGCAGGCTGCTGAGACACAGGGCTGTATTGTAAACGGCGAGCCCTTTACCGTAAATGCCGCCGTCGGCTTTGGCATGGGTTCTTATAAAGGCATAGGCCCTCCGCACGGACTCAGGCGGCGCGGTCTGCTTCTCCACCTTGGGATCGCCCAAGAAAGCCAAAACGGCCATCGCCGTCAGCGCTGGCTGCTCGGGGTTCCCCCATGCTCCGGTCTTCACGTCCTGATTCTTCGTCAGCCACGCCAGTCCACTGCCAATGGCTTCTTGTACCTCTTCCTTGAGAACAGGAGGCTTAGCCGCATACAGGACGGAAGAATGCAGTACCGGAACGACCATCGCCATGCGAAGCACCGTCCACGACAACAGAGCATTCCGTCTCATCGGATTCATTTCTTCTTCGGCGGGTTCTTCACTTCCGCCTCCCGGTAGGGCAAAAAGGTGATCTGCACCTTGGTTCCCACGGGCGGCAAATTCGGTGCCGGCAGCCAGATCTCGTCGTTGTCGTTTCCGTCCAGCGGACTGTTGATCATGGCTACGTAGTCGGTGTAGATGGCGATGATGGACCCTTCAAGTTGCGGCATAAAACTGCCGTTATCGTCCACGGTCGCCCCGGAATAAACCCACCGGGACCGATCAACGGGCTTCTTCGTGAGTCCATTGTAAAGCCAGTCGGTGAGGAGGGCGGCCTGCGCTTCTCCCTTCTGATTGGTCCAGGTCAATTTGCAGTCGAAGCAGTTGGTTTCATTCAAGACTTGATTGGTCTTCTTCTTGTTCTCCCCCGGCAGGGGCGGCAGGAAATTTTCCGCCCTCTGGTATTTCAGGAGCAGAAAGACCACATTGAGGTAGAAAGGTTGGACCCGGGTGGACAGGAGCGCCTCGTGCACCTTACCGTGGTCCGCCACGAGTAGATATTCCAGATTCCCCTGATTCATGTTCACCTTCGCCGGAAACGAGATCGTGCGTTCCTTGCTGTCGAACTCAATCTCCCCCATCTTGAGCCGGGCTCCTTCGAGGCGGACGATCGGCTGTTCGGGCGGTTTCTCTCCGGCTCGAAGTGGGTTCAGCGGCTTCGGAGGCGGCGGCGCACCGGACGGGATCGGCTGATCCGGAATCGGTGACAGCGGGGCATTTTCCGCGACAAGTGCCGGGGGGGCCGGGGAAGGATTAGGCAGGCCTGTGGCGGGCGGCGGGACGACCGGCGGCGAAACCTTGGGGGTTGGCTCCTGTCCGCTCACCGATGCTCCAAGCAACAGCAGCGCCAAGAGCATCGCCCCGGTTATCGAGAGGCTGGCGGAACAGCGGGGAGGAATGGAACGCGGATGGACTATTATTGTCATAAGCATAATGTGGAGCTGTTGGAACTGTCTTCAAGCCGCCCCCCTGCTCTTTTTCACCGGGATGACGGGGCGCAGCCCTATTATTCGATCTTCGCCGCCGTGATCTGGGCGGAGGACCGCAACTGCTCTAGGTATTTATTGAGCGCCTCTTCGTGCCGCTTCTGCATTTCCGGGGCCAGCTTCGCGCGGATGTCTCCGTCAATAACTGCCCACGCGGCCTCATACCCGGCGGGTTCGGCCGGGAGTGCGGGATACTCCGCGCTGTGCTTCTGGTAGTAGGCCGATACCGCTTCGGTCGTCACGTGCGGCAGAGGCACGCCCGCTTTTTCCGCAAGAGAATACTGCAGCGCCATGGCCGCCAGATCCCGCTGCTGGAAGTCAGTATTCGCCGGTCCGTGTTGCAGGGTGTCGAATACTCCCGCTTCGGGGGTATTACTGATGGCCTTGTGCCCGGCCAGTTGCTGTTTCTGTGCCTCCGACAGTTCTACGCCCTGGCTGCGCGCCGTCTGATACGTCAGTTCACGGTCCAGCGCGCGGTTCAGCAGGAACTCGAAATGCTCGGCTGACATCACTTGTTCCATGCCGGCCTTGCCCGCTGCCAGCGGTGCCAAGTCCTTGAACGTGATCTCTGTCCCGTTGACGGTGCCCAGCAGCTGGTCGGGGCTCACCCGCACCACTACGCTCGCTTTCCCGTCCTTTTCCTGTACGGAGGTCTTCACGGCGGGCGGACGGACGGAGGGGCCGGTCTTCGGCTTTACTCCGGGCTGCGCTGCGGCGGACGGGGTGCCTGCCGCAGGTGAGCCTGCAGTTGCCCCCGGAGTCGTCTGCGGTCCGGAGGGGTTCCTTCCCATGAAATACCACACCAACAAGGCGATGGCTGTCAGTCCTGCAATTCCGTAAAGCGTGCGTCGGTTCATGTTCTGCCTGATTGGATGCTCTTCGTGGAAAAGGAAAGAGCGGGTCCGCACCGCAGACCCGCTCTCCCTGACTTGGTTGCTGGCTTACCTCGCTGCGGTCTCGAGGTTGATGCTGATGGTGCCCAACACCATCAGGGTGGCATTGTCCACCACGGTCACCGTTGACTTGTAATACCGGCTTCCGGCGAGCGTGTTCGGGTCGCTGAAGTTACCCGTATCCAGATTGAAGTGATACTGGCCGCCGGTAAGCCGCATGATCCCGTCCGAGGTTCCCACCCCGTCGGTGCCGACTCCCTGAGCGTCTTCAACGACATCCTGGAACACATTGCCTGTTGCCGAGTCAATGCCCTGGACCTTGAGGTAGACGGTCACTCCGGAGGAGATCGTCTGGCCTGAGCAGCCCGCCAGCTTGAGCTTGTGAGGCACCACCTGGCCGCGGTTGATCTTGTTGCCCACCGGCTGGCCGGCCAAAGGCGGGAGGAACCCGCTCATCGTCGGGCTGATCGAACTCAGTACGGTCACCGTCTGGTTGCAGGTCGCGGTATTGCCGCTGGCATCAGTCACCGTCCAGACCACCGTCGTCACGCCAACCGGATAGGTGGTGGAGGCGTGGTTGTTGGTAATGATCGCTCCGGGGCAGTTGTCCGTGATGGCTGGTGTCCCGAGAACCACCGCGGTGGCGTTGCAGGAACCGGAATCCGATACCACCAGCTTATTGGCCGGGCAGACGATCGTCGGCTTTTGCGTGTCATTGACCGTCACCGTGAAGCTGCACGTAGCAGTGAGACCTGAACAGTCCGTCACCACGAAGGTGTTGACCGTCTGGCCGACCGGGAAGATCGCGCGGCTGGGCAGACCGGCGGTCTGCACGGTGTTCACCGCAGAGCAGTTGTCGCTTCCCACCGGGACGTCGTAGATCACTCGCGCGCCGCACACGCCGGGGTCATTGACCACCGTGATCGCTGCCGGACTGGTGATCGCAGGAGCCGTGGTGTCCACCGCCGTGATCGTTTGACTGACCGTGCCGGACTGGTGCCCGGAGCAGTCGTTGGCCACCCAGGTCTTGGTGCGGACATAAGAGCCGGGGCATGATCCAGGGATCGTCACGTCGCTGATCTCCGTAACGACTGGATTGGCGTCGCAGGCGTCCGCGGCAGTTGGGGCCGTGAAGACTGGCTCCGCAGGGCACTCAATGGTCGCGCTTGCTCCCGCAGCGCTGATCGTTGGGGATGTGGTGTCTGTCACCGTGATGGACTGACTTGCAGAGACTGAGACGTTGCCCGTGCAGTCTGTGGCGGTCCAGGTCTTCGTGCGGGTGTAGCTGCCAGGGCAGTTTCCAGGTGTGGTCACGTCGCTCACTTCGGTCACCGTCGGCGCGGCGTCACAGGCATCCGTGGCTCCAGGTGCAGTGAAGGCGGGCACCGCAGGGCACTCAATCGTCGCGTTCGCTCCCTGACCGGCGAGCGTCGGGGCCATCGTGTCCACCACCGTGATCGTCTGGCTGACAGCGGCGGATTCATTGCCGGTGCAATCTTTGGCCGTCCAGGTCTTGGTGCGGCTGTAGGTGCCGGCGCAGTTGCCGGGGGTCGTCACATCGCTGACTTCCGTGACCACGGGGGTCGCGTCGTTAGCATCCTGGGCACGGGGGGCGGTGAAGACTGGCGCCGTAGGGCACTCAATCGTGGCATCCGCTCCCTGACCGGCGAGGGTCGGGGCCGTGGTGTCGGAAACGGTGATCGTCTGGCTGACGGTCACGGATTCATGACCGCTGCAGTCCGTGGCCTTCCACGTGACGGTGCGGCTGTAGGCACCGTCACAAGCGCCGGGGGCCGTCACGTCGCTGACCACACTTACGGTGGGCTGGGCATCGCAGTTGTCCGTAGCGCCGGGGGCCGTAAAGACGGGCACCGCAGGGCTTTCGATGGTGGCATCCGCTCCCTGACCGGCGATGGCCGGGGACGTGGTGTCGGTAACCGTGATCGTCTGGCTGACGGCAACAGACCGGTTTCCACCGCAGTCGGTGGCTACCCAGGTCTTCGTGCGGGTATATGAACCGGCGCAACCTCCGGGCGTGGTGACGTCGCCGACTTCGGTGACGGTCGGGTTCGGATCGCAGGCGTCCGAGGCTCCGGGAGCCGTGAACACGGGCACCGCAGGGCACTCAATGGTGCCGTCTGCTCCCTGACCAGCGAGGGTCGGGTCCGTGGTGTCGGATACGATGATCGTCTGGCTGACGGTGCCGGACTCGTTGCCGGTGCAGTCTTTGGCCTTCCATGTCTTGGTGCGGGTGTAGCTGCCGGGGCAGGTGCCGGGGATACTCACGTCGCCGACTTCTTCAACCGAAGGGGCGGTGTCGCAGTTATCCGTGGCCGTCGGGGCCGTGAAGACGGGTTCCGCCGGGCATTCAATGGTCGCGCCTGCTCCGGCAGCGCCGATGGTCGGGGCCGTAGTGTCGGCGACGACGATCGTCTGGCTGACGGTGGCGGATTCGTTGCCGGAGGCATCGATGGCCTTCCAAGTTTTCGTCCGGCTGTAGCTGCCAGCGCAATTTCCAGGAGTGGTCACGTCACCTACTTCGGAAACAACCGGATTGGCGTCGCAGTTGTCCGTAGCCGTCGGGGCCGTGAAAGTCGGAACAGCAGGGCACTCGACGATCGAACCGGCTCCCTGACCGGCCAGAGCCGGCGGGGTCACATCGAGGACGATGACGTTGGCCGTCGCGGTGGTGGTGATGAAGCCGTCGCTGACAGAAAGCGTCACCGGCGTGCTGCCCAGCGAGAACGGTCCAGCAGGAGCCAGCGTGAACGTCAGAGGGTTGCCATCCGGATCGCTCGATCCGTTGTTGACCTGAGCCGCAGTGACCGTGCCCTGGCAGTTTCCGTCGGCATTCACCGTAACATCCTGCGCCACCGCCACGGGTGGACGGTTCGAGACGCTGGTATTCGCAGTGTTGTTAATTTCATTGTATTCCACCACGAGGTTATTGGCATCCACAAAGGCCCAGAGGGTGGTGGCACCGCCGAGGACAAGGTTATCAATGGTGGGAAGGACCACTGACCCGCCTGCCGGAATGTTCACCGTGTAACTGCCGCCAATCTGCACGCCGCCCGCGAGCGGATTGCCGTTGTAGAAACGAACGATCACGTTCGTCGTGGCGCTACTCCCTGCCGCGCTCGTCAAGATGGCGCTGACATCCGCACGGACGGTCGGGACCAGATCCGTGATGGTAATGGCGGACACGTAAAGGTCGGTGGCTGAAGCATAAACGTCCACAGGCCTGGCGCTCACGCCGCATTTCTGAGGCCCAATGGCCACGCCCTGAGCGTTCCGGGGCGTGCTGCACACCTTCAGACCGACCTGGCTGTTGTTGGGGTTGGTATAAATCACCGAGGCGGTATTGGCGCTGGCGTTGTTGCCAGAAGTATCCAAGGCGATGTCCGCTGCGGTGCCATAGAGGCCATCACCGTTGAGATCCCACGAATAGCTCTCAATGGTGTCGCCATCCACATCAAAAGACGCGGAACCGTCGAGCACAATCGTGGAGCCCAAGGTACCCGTGTAAATCTGCGGCACTTGCGATGGAGGCATCGGCAAGGCCGTCGGCGCCACATCGTTCGCGGTTACATTTATGACGATCGTTGTCGTGGCGGTGAGGGCGGGGTTCTGGTTGTCCTTCACGCGCAGGGTGACCGTACGTGGGCCATTGGTGTTCCAGCCAGGATTCACCGTAGGGGTCGGACCGGAGGCATCCGGGGTGACGAAATTGACACCGTTGCTGGCATCCAGATCCCAGAGATATTCCACAAGCGGAATCCCGGAATCCTGGTGGTAAGAGGTGCTGCCGTCCAGAGTGAACGCAGCCGGAAAACGGGAGGACTGATCACCCACGGGAAGAATGACCGCCACTGGCAGTGGTATCGTCACCGCCTTGGTGAGAATAAGTATCCCGAAAGCGGTAGTTATCGGTTGGGAGGTCACGAAGCCCACGTTGCTGGTCCATGAACCGTCCGCGTTTTGTCCAAAGTCCTGGCCGATGGTGCGTCCGTTTTGACCCGTATAAGCTGGGGGAACCAGACTCGCATTTCCGAGGAGCCAACCGGACATCTCTTTGTACCAGTCATGCACCACGTTGTCCGCCGTCGTGATGGTGGATACTCCTTGCAGCGCCAAGCCCTTCTTGATTCCGAACATAGCATAGAGGTCACCAGCCCAACCCGCGCCGTCGCCGCCATAACTGCCCTGATTACCCCAATACTTTTGAAGGAACTTTATTGACCGGTTTGCATCCGTATCAGAACCCACCAGTTTTCCCCCAAGATACCAACCGACCAGGGCACCCCCGGTTTTACCCGTGGTCCGCCACGAAGTGTTGCTGCTGTAGCCCGTCCCTCCTTCGTAGACCCCATTGACCGTTTGGTCGGTTCCCTGTTGGAAAGCGGATACTGCATTGGCAACTACCCATCCAGGCGGATTGATTCCCCAGCGCTCCTTGGCGGTCAGGATGGCGATGATGGGCCACTGATGCGTCGAACCGTCAAATCCCCCATTACCGGAACTGGCTGTATTCACCGGGTAGTGCCAGCCTTTGAAACCGCTATCCCCCTGACTCCAAGACAGGCAATCCAGATAGTCCTCAATCAAGACCTTAAAATTTGCCGGCGTAATCCCGCCGCCGACCCACAGGCCGGCCGGGATCGGCGTTGCCGCCGCGTCGGCCGCATCTTTGAAGGCATTCGTGATGCCCATCATGGTAAAGCCCTGGGAATAGGATTGAGCGGAGTCTTCATAGATACCCCGCCCGTTGCCGTTGGAATCGGGATTTCCGTCCGGCTGCGCACCAATCGCGATGTTGTATCCCCTGGTCACCAGGTGCAAGGCGCCCCGTTTTACCGTGGCCGCATAGATGTCGGTCGCGGGATTGTTGTTGGCCAAGTGGCCATTTTCGGCAAAACACTGAATCGCTGCACCTGTCGTCGCATTTCCGTATTCCCCAGAATTCTGATACCAGAAGCTGACCGGGGTGCCACCACCAGCGGTGTACTTTTGTTGATTGCGATAGAGATAGATCAACCCTTTCTCGATCGCCATGTTGACACGCTCATCGTGTGTGGGGCTAACGAGGACACGAATCACCGCCGAACGGCTCGCCGTGTTGCCAGCACTGTCAGTTACCGACAGCGTAACAGTCTTCGAGCCGCCGGTCGTATAGGTATGGTCAACTTTGATGAATTCGGTATCAAAGGAACCGCTAAACAGGCTATTATTGGTGTAGGATCCAGGACGCGTGCCATAGCCAGCAGTGCACAGGTTCATGTTGCCGTTGAACGCGGCACCATTGACTCCATTGACCAAATAGGCAGTCGTGACACCGCCTCCACTCGCCGTTATATTCGCGCGAGCCCAGGAAATATAGTGACTGCCGGCAACATCAATACGAAGGGCATTTGTCGCTGAATTAGGCACCCAGTTCGCAAGCAGGGCAGCATTATTTACCGTGAAACTTGTCAAAGGAGGGGTGCAGGTACAATTGTTGGTCGGGTTCGCCGCAGTTGATCCTATCAAAACTCCATTGAGGTAAAAGGTGTAGGTACCGGAACTGCAAGTGTCCAGCATTTGAAATGTGATGGAAGTAACCCCAACCGGGGGTGGCGGAACCGCGTAAGTGGATGAACTGCCATCTCCAAAATCCAGTGTGTAACCTGTGTAAGAGCCGGAACCGCCGCTCACCCGGCCCCAAACCTGAATGGATTCGTTGATGGCGGCATTGGCATAGGTCTGATTCTGGCTGTAGCTCGGCATTATGCCCACAGTGAGCTGAGCGGAAGCCTTATAAGAGAGCATAGCCATGACCAGTACGATCAAGCTTGAGAAGAAGCGTTGGGGGGCACGGCAACCGCAGCGGAGAGCCGCGCGGATGGTTGTGATAGTGGATTCTGATTTCATATTAATTCCTCGTGAAGTTTCTTGCGTGGTGACTGGAAATTGAGATTAAGGGGATTCCGGCGCAGGAACAGGCGATGCAGCCCCGGGTTTAAGCTTCCATCCCGATTCATCGCCAGACACGGTCTGCACCAGGCCCTTACCAGCATCAATCGTATCTGTATGGCGCGTACCTGACGCCTCCACGTAGTTGATCTTCATTTTGTAGCCGGAAGCCGAGCGCGCCACCCATTCGATGGTCACCGTCGTCCCGGCAACCACCCACGACTGGGCATCCTGCGGATCGGCAGGGAGATACAAGGGCGGTGTAGCTTCTGCGGTGGCTTCGAACACGACCGCGCCGGCTCTTTCAATTTTCAGAACCCGGGCATTGTCCTCGCCATCGAAGGCGATCCACGTATCCTCAGCTGCCGCAGCGCCCTCATCTTCCGCCACCCGACGTTTCAGGGTGGTCACCCCTGCTACTTCCCCGCCAGCAGAGAATGAGATCGTTCGGGTTTTACCTTCATTGGTTCCGGATCCCTCGAATGTCTTTGTGGTCCCAACCGTCATCGGGTCATACCAAGTCGCGGCAACATCCGCGCTGGTGGCGTTAAATGTGGCGTCCCCGAGAGTCACATCAGCCCTTAAGGATGTGCCGGCGAATGCAAGAATCAGGGCAGTTATAATTAGTGATGTAGGTTTCATGTTTTTCAGATGTGATTCGTGGTATCTCTATTATTCCAATTAACGGGCCGACTTGAGAGCCTCCATTGTGATGAATCAAGTGAAGATTATCTGAATTAATAATAAGAATTGTTTTTACTCTCTGGCACGCTTCCTGAATGGGTATAGGTAAACGCCTTACTTGGCCATAGGGCAATCAATTATTCATTACGGGCTCTCTTATCGTGAATTCCACATGCCTCGCACGGAAGATTAGACTGGAGGATACTTGCTCTGGCCGAGCTTTCGGGGAATGGTGCCTCATGCCAGCCCGACCAGGCACTCCCCCCGCCAGCGCACACATTTCCACCGCCGCAGACGATCCGCTCGCTGCGGCGTTCCTCCAGTTCCTCACCGTAGAGCGCAATGCGTCTGAACGGACGCTGATCAACTACAAGCACTCGCTGCGGAGCTTCACGGCGGACTGTAAAGGGTTCACGGCATGGAAGGCATGCCGGGCCGACGATTTCCGGGCGTGGCTCTTTGTGCTGATGAAGCGGGAGGTGGGACGGGCTACCATCCGGCTGCATTTCAGTGCGCTGCGCAGCTTCTACAAATACCTGACGCGGCGCGCGGGGCTGGAGGTGAATCCGCTTGTGGATGTGCAGATGCCCAAGGCGGAACGGAAGTTGCCGGTCGTCCTAACCTTGAAGCAGATGGAGGAACTGCTGGCGCTGCCGATGTCGCTGCCGAAGGAAAAGCAGGCTCCCGCATGGACGCCGGCGCGCGATGCTGCGATCCTCGAAACATTCTACAGCACGGGCCTGCGCATCCATGAACTCGTGGCGATCAATGTGGAGGAAATAGACATCTACAACGATACGATCCTCGTCCGGGGCAAGGGCCGCAAGGAACGGCTGGCACTGCTCGGCAGTCACGCGATGAAGGCGATCCAGCAGTACCGTCACGCGGCGGCGGTGCATTCCGGCCCGCTGTTTCTCAGCAAGCTGCGGCGGCGCATCACTGCACAGGCGGTGGCGGATGTGCTGGAGAAATACCTGCGCAAGTCCACCATCCAGCTCCGCGTGACGCCTCACAAGCTGCGGCACAGCTTTGCCACTCACCTGCTGAACAACGGCGCGGACTTGCGCAGCGTGCAGGAACTTCTCGGCCATGCGAGCCTGGCGACGACGCAGATCTATACTCACGTAACCACGGAGCGGATGAAGAAGGTCTATGATGCCGCGCACCCGCGGGCGTGAGCGGGCAGAATGCCCCTAAGCTTGGGCCTTCGGTATCCCGGCATCGCTGATGGAACGCACCACTTCATCCAGAAATGAGGCTTCCATTTCCACCAGGTGGCTGCGGGCGGGGAAGCTGCCTTCCCGCACATCGGCTATGTATTCGCTGAAGGCGGCGATCCGTTCCTGCTGGAGGCGGCGGTGCTCTGCGGCGAAGTCCCTGTAGGCTTTCGCGTGGCGCGGCAGGCGTTCATCGTAGTCGCCGAGGATGTCATCGGAGAAGAGAAACTGGGTGTCGCAGCCGGACCCGGAGCCGAGGGACATTAGCAGCATCGTGGTCTGCGAGGAGAGGAAGCGCGCGAGATTGTGCGGGACGACTTCGAGTTCTGCGGCGTAGGCGCCGGCGCTCTCCAGTTCCTTCATGCGGCGGTGGAGTTCCATGGCCTCAGCGACCGTGCGGCCGAGGGCGCGGTAGCCGGTCCAGGTGACATGCCGCGGGACCAGCCCCAGGTGCCCGACGACAGGTATGCGTTCGCGCGCCATCGCCTCTATTATATAGGGGCTGGCGGAGCAATAGACGGAACTGGCCCCGATTTCGAGCGCGCGAAAGGCGACGCGAATGGCCTCCTCCGGCGACGCGAGTCCGTGTGGCGTGGCGCAGGAGAGGAAGCTGTTGGGCGCAGCGGCGACGAGCGCGGGCAGCCGCGACTGCGCCTCCGGACTGTCGAAGCTGCAACTCATGAGATCCACCCCGGCGGCCTCTGCGGCGGCGGCCTCCTCAGGGGATTTCACGTGGATGTGCGTGAGGCAGCGTTTACCTTTTAGCTGCTGGAGATCGTGGACGGTGTATTTCTTGCGTGGCCGGAGCATGGGACGGGAGAGTTGGCGAGGAGGCTGAGTTTGGAGGGATGAGATTGGAGGATTAGGGCACCGCTGGCTTTTTCCGGAGGCCTTTGACGGCATCAATGAGGCTCTTGATGTCGTCGCCGCCTTCGAGGGCGTCGTTGAGGAGGTCCTTGCCGGCTTCGGTACCGGCGCGCTTGAGGGCATTGAGGAGCTTGTCGGAAAGAGCGACTTCGGGGCGGCCGATCTCGGCACTGGACTTGAAGGGGACTTCGACGTTGCCGTCCGGGGTGACGATGTTGTCGAAGAGCGTCTTATTAAGGAGCTTGGCGAGCACCCCACTGCGCTGCTCGACAAACTCGCGGAGGGTGGCGACGGTTTTCTTTGATCGTTCGCCGCTGACAATGAGGCGACCGGAAAAGGCGTGTTGCTCGTCGCGGAGCGAAAGCCAGCTTTCTTTGTCGAGAGCCAACTGGTAGGTATCGAAGGGGAAGAAGACGTCGTCGGTGAAGCGGATGACTTTATCCTTGAGCCGGGCGCGGATAACGGTGTCGGAAAGGAGGGAGGCCTCCGGCGGCAGATCGAGGCTCAGTCCGGTGGAATCCTTGAGTTTGTCGAGTCGTTCGTTGAGTTTTACGAGAGTGGGGATGCGATTGATCAGCGAGCCGCGCTTCACGGTGAGGGAGAAATCGAGGTCGCTGTTCAGGTTTCCGGTGACCGGGTCAATGAGTTGAAAATCCCCTTCAAGGCTGAGGATGAAATCCAGAGTCCGCAGATTCAGCCGCTGACTGTCCATGATAAAACGGGTGCCGGCGACGACGCGGGCACGCCCCCCCTCCGAGGGGTTGCCGGGGTCGAGCGTCATGCCGGTGAGCACGAGGTTGGCGTCCTTGAACTGCTGCACGGTGCGTTTGCGCTGATTAAGCACAGTCCACGAGACATTACTGATACGGGCCTCGCGAAGGGCGGACGTGAGCGGGAGGTCGGAAATGTGGAAAGGCTGATCCTCCCCTTCCGTCGGGGCATCCGTGGCCGGGATTTCGTCCGCGTCTTCCAGAGTCACGGGCAGCGAGGCCGGCCGGGCTTCCGTGCCGGGGGCAGCAAGCAGCAGTTTCAGGGAATTCCCGCCCTCGCGCCATTTCACGGTTTGCAGTGCGACTCCATCAAGATTCGCGCGTTCGACGTCCAGTTTGCCGGTCAGCAGGCTCCAGAGGTGCACTTCCAGAACGGCGCTGTCCACATTCAGGAAGGTCTCGCCGGGGACTGCGGGCTTACTTGATTCGTCCAGGGGACGTACTTTAAGACCGTGCATTTCCACGCGAGCCGGAAATCCCCACATCCGCACGGAAACCGATTCCACCGTGGCCCTGCAGTTTCGGGATCCTTCCAGCAGCCGCACCACCGCCTCCGGGGTCAGCCGGGAGGCCGCCCACCATTGGAGAACCAACACCAGCAGAACCGGGAGGGCTATGAGGAGAGCCAGCAACTTCCAGAGACGGCGTTTCATCGGGGCAGAACGGGGGAGATTTCCGTCGCATCCTCCCGGAGTGCCGCGGATTGTCCAATGGTTTCCAGGGGGGGTGGCGCCGAGATTTCAAAGTCTCGAAATTATGGAATTATAAAATTTATGGCTCTCGGATCGAAATTAGAATCTATATTTTGACAGAAATACTATTGATGATAATATTTATGGTAATTAGAACCAATGAAACGCTTCGATTCTTTTAAGAAATCTGCACGCCGCGGCTTCTCGCTGGTGGAGGCGTTGATGGTCATAGCCGTGCTCTCGACACTGACGGCAGGGGCTGTTTTCACGATCTCAAATGTTACCAGGGCGGCTGAAAACACAAAACTCCAGCGTGATGTAACGGTCATCAATAACGCGATTCGTACTTACATGCTCAACGGCGGGACGTTTCTGCGTTCAGATTTGGCCAATCCCGGAACCATACTGAACAAACTCAAAACACGGGCTACCGTTGATTCGGCAAAGGAAATTGCAGGGCTCAGGGACAGCATGATAGATTCGCGGCTGACCTATGAAATGCAGAGCAACGCCGAAGCCGCCGTTGGAGTGCAACGGGCCCGGTTCATTCCTGATCTGGTAAATCCCAAGTTCGTCATTCAAAAGGATGGTCCACCCGGCATCCGGAAATTCGTGCTCGACGCCGGTCTGGAGGAAAAGGATTTTGGAACGGAAAGCCGGCGTGCGACCATGAAACTGGCGAAAAAAGATCCGTGGGTCTGGGACTATGCGGAATCGTCCCTGCGCCATGCCGAGCCGTCATTGCCACCCACCAGAAATGCCAACGAGGTCAATCCCAATCCGCCGGACGTCGGTAATCTGGTGCTCAACCCGCCAGGCTTCAGCCTTCCCGCCGGGGTGGCTCCGCTCCTGCTTTTCCCCCGGACGCTGGCGCTGCTGCCGACAAATCCCTCCGGCACAGCGCAAATCGTTTACAGCGTCAACGGGTCTCCTTTCGCTCCCTACGCCGGGCCTTTCAATGTGGATCCCGGCACGACGGTCACGGGGGTTTCTATAAGTCTCGATCCCGACCGTTTTGATGACAGCCCGTCGTCAAGCCGGACCTACACGACCACTCCCGTCACCCCGTGGGCGGTCATGATTTTCGGCAGGTCAGGATACGATTACTTCGAACTAGGCGGAGAGGCCGCCCCCGGCACGCCACCGCCCCTGCCGTCAGGATCGGTCAATGGCACTGGACTTATCCTGAATATTTTCATGATCCCGCCGGTATATCAAAACAGCTCGGTGTTTCGTTTTGTGTGGACTCAGGACGGCACGGACCCGCTCACGTCCGCCAGCGCTCTGCGGCAGGCTGAGTTCTCCGGAGGCTTCTCCCCCACTGCAATCCCCCTGCCCTTGAGCGCGTTCGGCAGTTCAGCAACGGCTACCGTTAAGAGCGCGGTGAAAGCCGTGAACAAGGCCATCGTGAACGACTCCTTGATACTCTCCCGCACTCTGAATGCCGTGCCTCTTCCACTGCGCGCGCCCATCATCAACATTGATGGCCGGGATGTGACGCTCACGCTCAACGTGAACAGCCGGGACATGCCGAAGGACGCCCGTATTTTCTACACGACGGACGGAACGGATCCGGGCAGCGACGCCGCCGGGAATCCACAGCGCGGCACGCGTTACACCGGCGCGGCCTTCACCTTGCAGGGAGTGACAGGGTCCAATCAGACGATCCGCGCCCGGGTGTATGCGCCTCCGGCCCACATGCAGTTCTTCCGGGCCAGCGGACTCGCCAGCACCACCCTCATCCTGCCCGCAGCGACGAGCGTCTATGTCGGCGGGGACTTTGTAAACTCAGGAGGAAGCCTGATGCGGAACATCGCCCTGCTCAACAACTCCGGCCAGGTGGACACCCGCTTCGACACTGGCAGAGGCGCATCCGATGACAGCCTGGTGGGAGTCGTGCGGCAAACCAGCGGAGGCATCATGGCGGGCGGCGATTTCGAGACACTCAACGGCTCGCCCCGTCCCGGCGTGGTGAGACTCAATGCCAACGGAAGCGTGGATGCCACTTTCGACGCCGACCTTTCCACCAACTGACCTTGCCCATGAAATCCCCCGGCAGCACCACCGCTTTGTGCGGAAGACTTTTCATCGGCGGCGCCACCGCACTCTCGCTCTATCTCGCGTGCATGGCTCTCGCCCATACAAACCTGGCGGGTTGCGTGGAATCGTCGGCCTGTCAGGACGTTCTGGTGTCGCGCTGGGCCTATGCGTTTGGCGTGCCGGTGAGCTTCCCGGGATTTGTGCTCTACGCCATGGCGCTGCTGTGGAGCTGGGCCTTCGTGCGACGCGAGCGCACGCTCACCGGTTTTGCCGGAGGCATGGCCGTGGCCACGATCATCGCCGGGGCAGTTTGGTTCACTGCGCTGCAAATTTTCGTAATCCATTCCTACTGCATCTGGTGCTCAGCTACGCACGCTCTCGCCGTGACCGGTGCGCTGCTGCTCGGCTGCAGCCGCCTCCGTCATCCAGCGCGGACTTCCGATCAGCGCGGTTATGGCCTCACTGCGGCGGGCGCGGCCCTCGCGGCGGTTGGCCTGCTGGCGCTCGGCGCGATGCACGGAAAAGCCCCACTGCACCAGGCCGTGGAAATGCCACTGGCCGCACCAGACTCGATTGCCGCAGCACCGGCGATGGAGGGAGGCCTTGCACTGCTGGGCGGTAAATTTCAGATCAACCCGGCTTCGTTCCCTGCACTCGGCAACGACACGGCGACGCACACGGCAGTCCTCTTAAACGACTACACCTGTTCGTGGTGCCGGCAGTTTCACTCCTCGCTGGATCAGATGGCTGCTTCCGGCCAGCCTTCCGTGCGCATCATTCTGCTCCCAGCCGCCCGCACCCCGGAGGCGGCGGACGTTCAACGCATCCTCCTGACCCTTTACCACGCGGACAGGAATGCCTGGCGCTCGCTCTCCGCGCTGCTCACCTCCGGCCAGATCCCCGCGAAACCCGACGCCGCAGGGCGCGCCGCGATCAAATTGGCCGGATCGGAAAAATGGGCCCAGGCTACGGTCGCTCATGCCGCAGAAGTGGACCAGCAACTGGCGCTGGCAGCCGCAGTGATGAACGAACTCCACGCAGAAGTCCTGCCCCAACTGCTCTGCGGCAGTCGCGTGCTTGCGGGGACGGAACACGATCCCGCAAAGTTGCAGAAGTTTCTCCAAAACGGCGCAACGACACCCGCGCCGCCAACTCACCGGGAACCCCGGGCGTCCCTGCTGGTGTTGAATTCCGATGTGCATCTCGACGATATCGAGGCGGGCGAGCCGCACGAAGTGCAAATCAAGGTCAGTAACCGTGGCGACGCACCGCTGAGTCTTGGCTGGCTGGCGCTGGAGCAGGACTGCGAAGTAACGGCGCTGCCAGCCAAATCCATCCTTCCAGGTGAAATCGCGGTCATCGGTCTGCGCCTCACTCCTCCCGCCAGCGGCGGAGACTTCTCCCGCACCATCAAAATTCACTCCAGCGCGCCGGGCACGCCAGGTATCGTAACCGTCCGCGGCAGCACGGCTCCGCGTGTCGCTGCAAAATCCTGACCTCATGCACTACGCCATCGCCCATCCCCTTGAGCGGGCAGCACGTTTCGCACTGCTGGTCGTGGCGTGGTTTTTAACCATGTCGGCTCAGAGTGCGGAGGCTCTCGACATCCTGCGTCTCGACAAAAGTACTGACCGCACGCAGGCCAGCATCGCCGGCGGGCAACTCATCAGATTCCGCATCCGCTACAACTGCGCCAGTACCAGTGACAACGCGCTCAGCGCCACCATCACCGACGCGCTCGCCCCCCAACTGGAGCTCGTTTCCATCCAGGGCTCCGCCCACACGACGGACGCGACCTACGATGGAGCCTCTCATACGGTTCGCTTCACGTTCATTACTCCCCTGCCCGCCGGCAGTACGGGAGAACTCTTCATCCAGACCCGCTTTCGAAGCACGACTCCGGACCAGACCGTTGCCAACAATACCGCCATCTTCAGTGCGGCCAATTCAGACACCCGCTCGTCGAATACAGTTTCCGTCACCGCGATAGATCCGCCTGCCGGCGGTGGTGACCCTCCTCCGCCACCCACGTTTGTGCCCGGATTGTCCGGGCAAAAGTACGGTCCTTCATCCATCACCCCGCAAGGCCCCTATCTTTACTACGAGATCGCCCACGGCAATACCGGCGACGCCCTTTCACCTCTGACGAGCTACAGCATTGAAGATCCCCTTCCCGCGGGAACCTCCCTGACTTACATCGGCACCGACCAGTGGAGCGGCACCAATGAGCCGGTCACGGTTTTCTACCGGACCAATCTCAACGGCGCATGGCGGCAATGGGGCGCAGGGGCGCGCTACCGTACCGGCGACTCCCGCACCTGGATTTATGCCGACGAACTAGCGCTCCCGGCCACGGAATGGGTGACAGCCCTCCGCTTTGACTACGGCACCCTGCCCGGCGGCGGCGCGTTTCTGCCTGCCAACCGCAACCGGAATCTCGAAATCGTGGCCCTGATGCGCAATCCGGCGACCTTCACGGCCGGCACCGTAATCACCAACTGCGCCACCGTTTCAGCCACCGGCTATAGTCAGACCAGTTGCGTGGACACGCAGGTAACAGCCTCGCAGCCGCAGCCCTATTTGTATGCCAATACCGACGGCGCTCACTATCAGCCCTACGCCATCGGCGAATCTTTTCTCGTCCAGGCCCACATCGGCGTCGGCAATGCCAGCAGTGCAGGTATGGATGATCCCGTTGTCTGGGTGCTGCTGCCTCCGCAGGTGGAATATGCCGGCACCTGGCGCACACGCTGGTGGGCCACGGGCTCCGCCAACGTAAACCCTGACTTCCGAAAAGTGGACAACTTTGGGGGGACAGGAGCCACGCTGTTGGAGTGGAGCTGGGCGAGAGGCCGCCCCCTCAATATCCCGGCCAACCGCACATGGAACGAATGCATGGTTGAGGCGGATGTCCGCGTCCGCTCCCGTACGGCCAACGCCTACTATCCCATTCAGTCATGGGCCACATGGCGCACGCCAGCCCTGGATACCGGCGACCAGTCCTACACGAATGACTCACGCGATCTCGATGGCGATGGGAATGTGACGGAGCGACTCGCGGAGCATAGCACGTCGGTGTTTGTGGAAACCGGAAACGGCGTGGCGGGGCTTGAGTCCACCATGTTCGTGCGCGGAGAACTCGACGCCACGTGGACAAAGTTCCCGTCCATCGGACAAACAGTAGCCGGCGGAAAAGCGGACTACGAACTCCACGTCAAAAACATCGGAGGCATCGTCATGCGTGATGCCGTCATCGTGGATATCCTCCCGGTCACGGGAGACACCGGCGTTATTGACCTCACTCTGCGGCGGAGCCAGTGGTCGCCGTTTCTCGTTGATGCAGTGAGAGCCCCCGCCGGCGTCACCGTCCTCTACAGCACCAGCCGCAATCCCTCCCGTCCGGAGCTCGTCTCCTCAGGCCCCCCGGGCAGCGACAATCCACAGTGGACCTCCACCGTGCCGGACGATATCACCACGGTGCGCTCACTGAAGTTCGACATGACCGGTCTGGAGATGTATCCCGGCGACGAAGTAGTCCTGACCTGGCCGATGCGCGCTCCCTGGGGTGCTCCTACCAATGGTGAAGTGGCATGGAATTCCTTCGGCTTCGTCGCCACCCGCGCGGACAACGGTGAATCCCTGCTTGCCTCCGAACCCGTCAAAACCGGTATCGCCATTCAAAAACCCACACCGCCCTACTATGGCGACCGAGTCTGGATGGACGCCAACAAGAACGGCCTCCAGGACTCAGGCGAAAGTGGTCTCAATGGCGTGCGCGTCGAACTCTTCCGCGACAACGGCGACAACATCGCCAACCCCGCCACCGACGCTTTCGTCGCCTTCACCGTCACCTACACGGAGGCGGGCCAGGATGGGAAATACCTCTTCGGAAACATCGGATCAGGCAATTACTTCGCGGTGGTCCTCGCTCCCGGGGAAACGGGTGTTTCCTCCCCGGACAAGGGTGCGGACGATAAGGATTCGGACGGCACGTCCATTATCTTTAAGAATCGCCGCGCCGCCATCATGCCGGTGACCAAACTGGACCCACTGGAAGAGGACCGCACCTGGGACCAGGGGTTCTATTCCCGCAGCGGCATACCAGCGGTGTGGGCTGTAGCCTCACTCAATGGCGGGGCCATGCTCCTTGGTGGCAAGTTTGCCAAATCCCACGGCATCGCCTGCAATAACATTGTGAAGGTGAATGCAGGTGGGGCCGTGGATGCCACCTTCAAGTCCGGCACCGGATTCGATAACACTGTCAGATCTCTCGCCATCCGCAGTGACGGGATCATAGCCGCAGGCGGAAACTTCCAGAAATTTAATGGCAGTTCCAGCCGGGGACTGGCGTTGCTTGCCCCCGATGGAAAATTGGTCAATACACCCGCCCAGCCCGACACGACTGAGGTCTTCTGGGTCGGAGTCACCGGCAATCAGGTGTATCTCGCAGGAACGTTTGGCAAAGTCGGGGGCGTGCCCTGCGGCAATTTCGCCCGGCTCAATGCCGACGGCACCCTCGACACGGCCTTCAACAAGGGCAGCGGAGCAAACGCCACCGTCTTTGGAGGCGAAGTCCTGCCGGACGGCAGCCTCATCCTCGTCGGCGCCTTCAGTTCCATTCACGGCGTGAGCCGCAAAGGCATCGTGAAACTCAAGCCCGATGGAACCGTAGATCCGGCCTTCGATCCGCGCGCAGGAGCGTCCGGGGATGTCTATTCCGTCAAACCCATCAGCGATGGCCGGCTGACCCTCACCGGCAGCTTCAATTCGTTCGCCGGCGTGGCCTGCAACGGGGCCGTCCGCCTGCTGAAGACCGGCGGCGTGGACCCAACCATGCAAACCTCCCCGCTAAGCGTCCGCAGCATCAATTCCTCGAATTAACCGACCACCTGAAACCAATGTCATGGCTTCAAGGATCACGAAGCTGACCGCGTTACTGCTCGGCCTTTGGGCGCGGCCGGTCTCCGGACAGACCGCCGACCACGGCGACTTCTTCGGTTTCGCCGGGGCCAGCAGCAACGTGAATCCGGCCCTCTACCTCGGAGCGTCGGTGGATGCGGATACCGAGACTACCGTCATTGATCCTCTCACCGGCCTGATCCTCAGTGTCAACGCGGCGACCGATGTCGCGGCCACCAGCGATGATCTAACAGGACTTGCCGACGAAGACGGAGCCGCCCTGCCCTCATCTCTCGTCCAGGGAGCAAGGGTGACGATTCCGGTCACGGTTTTCAATAACACGGGAGCCAACGCTTTCTTCAACGCCTGGATAGACTTCAACAACAACGGGGCGCTCGAAGATATCCTCGTCACGGCGGCGGGAGGGGAAAAGCTGACCAATGAACTCGCCATCGGCAGCAGTCCCGTTCCCACCATTCTCAACGTCACGTTCATTGTGCCCGAGGAAGCCGCCACCGGCGCAGGCCGCGGCGTCCGCTTCCGCCTGACCAGCTTCAGCAACCCCGGGGCGGCCGGGGCAGCAGGCGACGGCGAGGTGGAGGACTACATCGTCCAGATTACCCCCGCCGGATTTGTTTACGGGATTTCAGGAGGCAGCATTTACCAAATCAACGTGACCACCGGCCAGGGGATACTGGCCGCGGACATCGTGCCTGCGATCACCAGTTCAGGGAATGCGCTCGCTTTCGCTCAGCCTCTCGGCGCCTCCGGCGTCCTTATCTACGCCGCCGGCACTGCCGGAGACCTCCGCCTCGGCGTCTGGGACCGCGCCACCGGTGCCGGCAACCTGGCCGGCGATCTGAAGACTTTCGGGATGCCGCCCACTTCAGTGATCCACAGCGGCGCCTTTTACGCCGGTTACTACTGGACCATTCTGGATAATTCCGACGATCTCTGGAAGGTCACTCTGAGTGGTGCCTCAGGCAATTACGCGATCACTGCCGCCAGCAAAGTCTGTGACCTTTGGTCCAACGCGCGCGCTCACGGATTCGGAGACCTGGTCATCAGACCAGACGGCACCATGCTTGCGCTCGGTGAGCGGACGAGCACAGACAGCCCAGAGTTTTTCACCGCGAATCTCTCACTTCCAGTGCCGGTCGCGTCGCAGTTAGGCATTCCGGCAGTCTTCCAGAACGGCATCGCCCTCGGAAGGAACGGGCGGCTCTACGGGGGACTCGGTCTCAGTTCCGCCAACAGCGACTGGTTTGAGCTTGATCCTGCCAACGGCAGCACGCTCAACAGGATCGTTAACGGGAACCTGGATGGCATGACCGACTTGACCATCGCCGCGCCGGACCCGGCACCGGCACTCGTGCCGCCCGAAGATTTTGGCGACTCCTCGGTCCTCGCCAGCGCCAGCAGTCTGCGGATGAACAATTTGCGCCTGGGTGCCCTGACGGATTCGGAGGCCTCCGCGAGCACCAACCTCACTGCCTCCGGCGACGACCTCACCGGCAGCGACGATGAAGACGGCGTCACCATGCCCGCCTCCATCACCCGCGGCACCACGGTCACTATTCCGGTCACCGTCTTCAACAACACCATCCCCTCGTCGTTTCTCAATGCCTGGATTGACTTCAACAACGACGGCATCCTCAACGACACTCTCGTTTCCGCGGGCGGCGAGAAACTGATGAACCAAATCGCCGTCGCAAGTTCCGGCGGTGCTTCGACTCAAAATATCACGTTCACCGTCCCTGCCACGGCCAGTCTGGGCTCACGCCGCGCCGTTCGTTTCCGGCTGACCAGTATCTCCAATCCCACTCCCAAAGGCCCAGCCGGCAGCGGTGAAGTGGAGGACTACACCGTCACCATCGCCTCCCCTACTGCCCCCATTACCCTTGGGGACTTCGTCTTCCTGGATGTTGACGGAAATGCGCGTCAGTCGTCTTCAGATACCGGCATTCGCGGTGCGGCAGTGAAACTCTATTCCTCCACAGATGCCACTCGCGGAAACGCCGACGACAAACTTGTCGGCCAGGCGATCACCGATTCCAACGGCCTCTACCAGTTCGGCGGCGCGGGTAACGTGAATATGCTCATCGTCGGCGGCACCCCCACCACCATCACCGTTGGACCGGCAGCCGCAGCGGATGATGCGGAGGAAATCACATCCACGGGCGCAGTAAACCTCGCCGACAACGATCTCGAACTTGGAGATGACGCGGGCAGCGATCAACTCGTGAGCCTGCGTTTCCCTGGAGTTTCTGTGCCGGCAGGCGCCACCATTACCGCGGCCTCCATCCAGTTTATGGCGGACGAGACGCAGGGAGGCGCAGTCACCTTTTCCATCGAAGGCGAGGATGCCGACAATGCCGCCCCCTACACCTCCACCGTCCAGAATCTCTCTACGAGGCCGCGCACTTCTTCATCCGTTGTTTGGTCCCCGCCCGACTGGAACGCGGGTGAAAAAGGAGCGAACCAATTGACGCCAGGCCTCGCCCCGGTGGTGCAGGAGATTGTGCGCCGCGTTGGTTGGAAAAGCGGTAATGCCCTCAGCTTTTTCATTCGCAGAATCGCCGGTACCGGACGGCGCACGGCGGAAACCCAGGCATCCGGTTCTGCACAGTGGGCCGTGCTGAGTGTCACCTACGTCACCGGCGCTACGGCGGTCATTCAGCCGAACAGCCGATACTTTATCACCCTCGCTTCCAGTGATGCTGCGCTCAAAGGATTGGGGCCGGTCAAACCCTGGTTCAACGGCGGCACCCCGGCCGATCCCAACGTGCAGACCGGCCAAAACGTTTTCGATTCCAATGGCATCCTCACCGGAGCCGAGGTCGTCGCCAGTGTGCTCACCTCTGCCGCCGGCGGCTCCAATACTTCCTATGATTTCGGATTCTTCCCCACCGATGACTACGGTGACTTTGCCGGCTTCCCCTCCGCCTCCAGTGCGCGACTCGCCACGCTGAAAATAGGCACCCTCTCCGATGTCGAGAGGAGTGATGCTGCCAGCAATGCCACCGCCACCGGTGACGATGTCACCGGCAGTGACGACGAAGACGGCGTTGCGGTCCCCGCCTCGGTGATCATAGGCCAAACCGGTGCCTCCATCACCGTCACGACCACCAATACCAGTGGCTCCGCAGCCCACCTGAACGCCTGGGTGGACTTCAACGGTGACCGCGACGTTCTCGATGCGGGGGAACAAATTGCCTCCGATGTCTCCATTCCGAACGGGACTACAAATGTCAGCCGCATCATCACCTTCAACGTCCCCGCAAATGCCGCCGAAGGTTCGTCCGGCCTCCGCGTTCGCCTCACCAGTGTCAAGAATCCAGGAAGCGACGGCACTGACGGCAACGGAGAGGTCGAAGACTACGTCACCAACATCGTGTCCGTTCGCTTCGATACGATGATGGAGGTCACACCGGCAGGCACCGCATCATGGTCACTGGGCATCGCC
>JANOZA010000674.1:0-1875 GCA_031429155.1 Verrucomicrobiota bacterium
GCGCAGGGTGTTGCGGAAGCGGCGATAGACTTCGCCGTTCTGCTCAAAGAGTTTGTCGCTGAACGGCACGTCGTTTTGCCAGTCCACGCTGGCGACCCACAGGCGCACGAGGTCGGCACCGTACTTATTGTAGTAGTGCTCGGCGTTGATCGGTTTGTCGCCGCTCTTGCTGATCTTCTCGCCGCTGGTGTCGGTGACGAAGCCGTGGGTCATCACGGTCTTGTAGGGCGCGGTGCCGCGGTGAATGACGCTGCACATGAGCGACGACTGGAACCAGCCGCGGTGCTGGTCGGTGGCTTCGATGTAAAGATCGGCGATGCCGCCATTGCCGAGTTCGGGATGTGATTCCGTGACGGCCATGCTGGAGCATCCGGAGTCAATCCAGACGTCGAGCGTGTCGCGGCCTTTGGTCCACGTTGTGGGCAGGCCGAGCATGGAGGTGAGTTCCGCGTCGGTCTTCTCGAACCAGACGTTGGTGCCGTGCTGTTCGATGAGCGTCGCGACTTTGCGGGCGACGGCGGCGTCCATCACCGGCTCGCCGTTGTCATAGAAAACGGGAAGCGGCACGCCCCATGTGCGCTGGCGGCTGATGCACCAGTCGGGGCGGCTTTCGGCGGTGCCGTAAATGCGCGCGCGGCCCCACGGCGGGAGCCACTGGACGTTGCTGATCTCGCGCAGCGCGTCGGCGCGGATGGTTTCGATGTTGAGGAAGAACTGCTGGACGCTGCGGAAGATGATCGGCGTCTTGCTGCGCCAGCAGTGCGGGTAGTCGTGCTTGTAGTTCTCCTTGCCGAGCAAGGCGCCGCGCTCGGCGAGCAACTTGATGATCGGGCCGTTGGCATCGAAGACGAGCGTGCCGACGAGATCCGGCAGGCCGCAGTCGGCGGTGAATTTCCCGTCGTCATCCACGGGCGAGAGCAGGCCGAGGCCGTTTTTCTGACCGGCGATGTAGTCTTCCTTGCCATGGCCGGGGGCGGTGTGGACCTGCCCGGTGCCGGTGTCGTCGGTGACGAAATCCGTGCAGATGACTTTGCTGGTGCGGTCGAGGAACGGATGCTGCGCGAGCGAGCCGGCGAGGGCTTCGCCTTTCATTTCCGTGCCTGCGCCTGACAACTGGAATCCCGTCTTCGCGGCGAAGGCATCCAGCAGCGTTTTCAGAATGACGAGTTTCTCCGTGCGCCCGTCTTCGTGAGTGAAATCGCCGAGCACATAAACATACTCCGCCTTCACCATGATCCCGAGATTCGCCGGCAGCGTCCATGGAGTCGTCGTCCAGATGACGAACGATCCGCCGGCTTCCGCGACAGGTCCGGTTGTTGCGGTGAACTTCACAAAGATCGCCGGGGAAGTCTTTTCTTTGTATTCCACCTCCGCCTCAGCGAGCGCGGTCTTCGCGCTGTAACTCCACTGCACGGGGCGCTTGTCGCGATAGACCAGGCCTTTGTCCAAAGCCGTGGCGAAGAAGCGGACGATGTGGGCTTCGTAACTCGCGGAGAGGGTCAGGTAAGGATTGAACCAGTCGCCGAAAACGCCGAGCCGGCGGAATGACGCGCGCTGCACATCAATCCACTTCCGGGCAAACTCCTCCGAGCGCCGGCGCACTTCCGGCGCGCTGAGGCCCTTGTCCTCCTTCACGACTTTGAATTCGATCGGCAGCCCGTGGCAGTCCCAGCCGGGAATGTAAGGCGTCTCGAATCCCGCCATCGTCTTCGACTTCAAAACCAAATCCTTGATGACCTTGTTGAGCGCCGTGCCCATGTGGACATCGCCATTCGCGAAGGGTGGGCCATCATGGAGGATGAACTTCGGAGCGCCCTGCGCCTTCCGCCGCTGTTGAATGGTGCGGTAAAGTCCCGCGGCCTCCCACTTTGCCAG
>JANOZA010000675.1:0-3195 GCA_031429155.1 Verrucomicrobiota bacterium
GGCATCGCCTTCGCGCCGGAAGACCGCAAGGAGCAGGGGCTCATCCTTGAAATGGCCATCCGCGACAACATCGCCCTCGCCGGACTCCCCCGGCTGTCGCGCGCAGGATTCATCAACGAACGGGCCGTGAACGAGCAGGCGGAGCAAATGCGGCAGCGCCTTTCCATCCGCATGACCGACATCCACAAACCCGCGAATCATCTCTCCGGGGGCAATCAGCAGAAAATCGTTCTCGCCAAATGGCTCGCGCTCCAGCCCGCCGTCTTCCTCCTCGACGAGCCAACACGTGGCGTGGACGTCGGCTCCAAGCGCGAGATTTATGAAGTCATCGAATCCCTCGCCGCGCAAGGAGCCGCGGTGCTAATGATTTCCAGCGACCTTGAAGAAGTCCTCCGCCTCAGTGATCGCGTCCTCGTCCTCCATGAAGGCCGCCTCGCCGGCGAACTCTCCCACGCCCGCATGTCAGAGGAAGCCGTCATGTCCCTCGCCACCGGCCGCGCGGCGGCTTGAGGCGAAAGGCCGCCGATGCGGACCTTTCCAATGGCTGCGTTCCGGCCTTGGTGTGAAAGCGCCGGCGCTTGCCTGCCGTTGAGCAATGCTGCCCGTGACCATGCAATTCTCCCGCTTATCTTTCACCACCATCTGCCTGCTGGCGGCGGGAGCGGCGCGTGGAGATGGAACGCCGGGGTTTCGGCATGAGGTGATGCCGCTTTTCAGCCGGATGGGATGCAATGCGGGGGCGTGTCACGGGAGCGGGAACGGGAAGGGGAATCTGAAGCTCTCGCTGCGCGGGGAGAATCCGGCGGCGGACCTGGCGGCGCTGACCCAGAACCGAAAGTCTAAGCGGCTCAATGTGGATGACCCGGATGCGAGTTTCTTGCTCAGAAAGCCGGCGAAGCTGGTGGAGCATGAGGGCGGCAAAAGGTTTGCGACGGACTCGGAGGAATACCGGCTGCTGCGGGCGTGGATCGCGGCGGGGGCGCCGGCGGATGCGGAGAATACGCCGTCGCTCACGGCGCTCACGGTTTCGCCGCCGGAGGCGCTGGTGGAGGAGCCGCAGCGGACGGTCCAGTTGAAGGCGATGGCGACATTTTCCGACGGCAGCACACGCGACGTGACGCGCTGGACGATTTGGGAGCCGTCGAATCTCCTGGCGGAGGCGAATCGGGACGGGCTCGTCACCGCGAAGCAAAGCGGCGAGACGACGGTGATCGCGCGCTTTGAGAATCTGCAGACGCCAGTGCCGGTGGCGTTTCTGCCGCAGCGTCTGGATTTCAAATGGAGCGCACCGGAGTCGGCGAACTTCATAGACACGCATGTATTCGCCAAGCTGCAGCGGATGCGCACGCTGCCGTCTGATGTCTGCGACGATGTGACTTATCTGCGGCGTGCGTTTTTTGATATCATCGGCCAGCCGCCGACGCGCATGGAGGCGGAGGTTTTCGTGAATGACGCCGCGCCGGATAAACGCGGACGGCTGGTGGACTCGCTGCTGGAGCGGCCGGAGTATGCGGAATGGTGGGCGATCAAATGGGCCGACCTTCTGCGAATGGAGGAGCGCGTGCTCGATGTGACGGGCACCACGGAAATGCACCGGTGGATCCGCGACGGTCTCGCGCGGGACAAGCCCATGGATGAATTCGCGCGGGAAATCGTGATGGGGCTGGGCAGCACCTACCAGAATCCGCCAGCGAATTATTACCGTGCGCTCCGCGAGCCGACGCTGCGGGCGGAGACGACGGCGCAGCTCTTTCTCGGCACCCGGCTGGCGTGTGCGAAGTGCCACAATCATCCGTTCGAGCGCTGGACGCAGGATGACTACTATCGCTTTTCCGCGATCTTCGACGGCATGGACTATATGGTGCTGGAAAACCGCCGGAGCGACGACAACGACAAGCTGGAGTTCGTCGGCGAGCAGGTCATTCACCTCACGGACAAGCGCGGGCTCAAGGATCCGCGGACGGACAAAGAGCCGGCGCCGGCTTTGCTCGGCAGCAGCACTGCGACGGTGAGCACGGGACCGGAGCGGTTCAGTGAACTGGCGAAATGGATGACGGCGAAAGAGCATCCGCTGTTTGCTAAGGTCCAGGTGAATCGCGTGTGGGCTCATCTCATGGGCAAGGGGCTCGTGGACCCGGTGGATGACTTCCGGCTCACGAATCCGGCGTCCAATCCTCCCCTGCTTGACGCTCTGGCGGGACAGTTCGTCCAGGATGGCTTTCGCCTGAAGCCACTGCTGCGGCTTATCTGCGCGTCGCGGACATATCAACTCTCGGCGGTGCCGAATGCGACGAATGCGGACGATGACATCAACTTCTCCCACGCCCTCGTGCGGCGTCTGCCGGCAGAGCCGTTGCTGGATGCCCTCTACTCGGCGCTGGGTGAGGAGTTGAAGACGGAAAATTTCCCCAACGCCCGGCGTGCCTTGCAGATCCACGGAGCGAGGTTCATCACGAAAGCAGCAAGAGGGCGCAAGTCCTCGCCGGTGGAGCTGTTCCTCAAGGAATTCGGCAAGCCGCCCCGCGCCACGGCCTGTGAGTGTGAACGGTCGAATGCCAGTTCACTCTCCCAGGTTTTCACCTTCACCAGTGGCCCGGGACTCGACAAGCTGCTGCGCAAGGATGACAACCGGCTCGGTGAGCTGATCCACTCCGGCAAGTCGCCATCGGAAGTCCTGGCCGAACTTTACTGGCAGACGCTGAGCCGCCCGCCTTCAGATGCGGAGACCGCGAAACTCGTGCCCGCCATCGAGCAGACACCGGACCGCCGCGCGGCGCTGGAGGACATCATGTGGGGTCTCCTGAATTCAAAGGAGTTTCTGCTGCGGCGCTAATTTGCATCCGCAAGCGCGGGGCCGCGTGCCACATATTTTGGAAAACAAAGTTTGCCTCGCGATGCCGGGCTGTTGTATTTCTTAACCACCTCAACTTTCAAACTTATGCACTCCCATCACCTCACAACCCGCCTCAGCCTCATTGTCGCTTTGACGTTCGCCCCCTTCGCCAGTGCAGCGCCCATTGCGAATACGGACTTTTACTTCGCCAACGAAGACACCCCGGTTTCAATCCCCGCCACGGGCGTGCTCGGCAATGATGATGCGAATGGCGGCCCCGGCGGGCTCAGTGCGGTGAAGCTCTCGGATCCCGCTCACGGCACGCTCAATCTTCAGCGGTTCTTCGCGCGCGAATCGTGCGG
>JANOZA010000676.1:0-7799 GCA_031429155.1 Verrucomicrobiota bacterium
GGTGCGCAGGTTGGCGCCGGGGCACTCGCGGCGCTCCAGCTTCAGCAGCGGCCCCCAGACTTCCTCGCTCACCGTCCGGTGGGTGAGGTCGCCCTGGGTATCGAAGGTCGTCAGGGTCAGCCGGTTGAGTCCGTCGTAAACGAACCCGGTCACATGATTCTCCCCATCTTTGACGCTGATACGGTTGTTGGCCTCGTCGTAGGTGAAGGTATTGACAATGGTAACGCCGGTGGAGGGGGTGACGGTGGTCGTGAGGAGACGGTTGAGGGCGTCGTAAGTGTTCACCGTGACGTTGCCGTTGGGGTCGGTGACGGAGAGGACATTTCCGTTATTATCCAGAGCATTGACGGTGATCCCATACTCCAGCGGGCCGTGATTGAAGAGGGCCGCCATGGGAGCCTTGATCTGGAGCGGGCGGTTGGCGAAGTCGTATTTGGTGGTGGTCCAGTTCCCGCGGGCGTCGCGCCGGCCCATGACATTCCCGGCCCGGCCGTAAGAGGTGTGGTGTTCCGCGCGCACGGGCGGGAAATCCGCCGTGCCGGCATCCACGGCTTCCGGCATTCGCTCAATGATGCGGCGGTTGCGGTAGTCGTATTCGTAGTCCCAAACCTTGCCGAGGGGGTTGGTCGTTTGGATAAGGTTGTTGGCGGGATCGTAGAGGGATTCCGTAACGGGCGAAGCGGAGCCGGTGCCGCCGCCAGTGTCCGGGTCGGGCTCAGGCGCGATAGTCTTCGCCACGCGTCCGGCGAGGTCGTAGCGCAGGGCGCTGATGGCTCCGCGTTCGTTGGTGCCGGTTAGCTCCAGACCGGCTTTGGTGTAGGTCTTCGATACGCTGGCGGACCCGCTAAGAGTCGCGTGGGACCAGGTGGTGAGGAGCGGACGGTTCTCGGCGTCGTAAGTGTGTTCCGCTATCGAGCCTTCCGGGTCCGTTTCTTTTTTCACTGTGCCGGTGTCGTAATACTCGCGGGTGGAGATGGCAAACTCTCCGGTCTCGTATTCATGCTGCTCCTCCACGTTCCGGTAGAGGCCATCGAACTCAAAGAAGCTGTGGACCCTGGCTGCCGGTCCGATCAACTTTGGGTGAATGATCGTCGTGGGCTTGAACCCTGCCGTATCGAAAGCGGTGTGGCCGCAGTTTTTGTCGCGGTCGTACTCGAAGTGGGTGATGTAGGCATTCGCCTCCTGATCGGAGAGCGGCGTGTTGTATGGTGGAGGGGCTGCGGAAATGACCGGGTCCGGCCATTGCAGGGTGGCGACAGGCCGCTGGATGGAATCGAAGTAGGTCCGTGCGGTGTAGCCGTTGGGGTCCACGGTCTCGATGCGGGAACTGACGCGGTTGTAGCGGTTTCGGGTGGAGATCGTCACCTGGGGCGGCTGCGGGTCAGGCTTTCCTCCGCGCGCCGGCGGTTTTCCTGAATCACGATTCACTTCCCTCAGCCGGTTCTGGATGTCATACACAAAGCGGGTCCGGTAGCCACTCTCATCCACTTCAATCGTCTTATTGCCCCGGGCGTCGTAGCGAAGACTCTTCGAGGTGCCGCGGTGGTCGTCGGCATCGTAAAAAATGGCCCGGGTGAGCCGGTTGGCGCCATCATAAATGAACACCGTGTAGTTTCCTCTCCCGTCGGTGGTTTTGGTGCGGTTCCCGTTCGCGTCGTGCTCATGCTCGCTGCGGGAGAACTGGCCCGCTTCTGTTTCCACGCCGCGCACCTCCTTTTGCGTATAGCCAAAGACATCGGGCGTGAACTCCTCCTCCATGTCCACAGGGTTGAGAGGGTCGGTAGTCACCAGACCGTCTATGGTGGTGCGTTTGCTCAGGAAGGCCAGGAAGACGCTGTGGTAGTCGAACGTCGTCCGCCGCACGACGGTCTCTACGAGGGTGATCGCATCCACCACGATGACCTCCTCCGCCGTGCGGTTCCCGGTTTCGGCTTCGATTTCGTAGCGCGTGATGCGTCCCTCCTCATCCTTTACCTGGTCCATCACCCGGGCTTCGTTCACATTGGGATCTTCGCTGACGTAGCGGAACTCCCGGACCAATTCCCGCGGCGGCACGCCAGCCGTCTTGGATTTGAGGAGCCGAATCTGTTTGGTGGGATCGGGATAATGCGTGCAGTACCAACTGTCGGGAAAGCGAGGCACCGGGACTGCCAGCCATTCGAGACCATTCACCTCTGCGATGTTCCATTCATTAGCGTGTTCCCAAAGGGTGATGTTCCCGCAATAGTCATGGAGTTCCTTCGTCGCCAGCCCGGCCTTCTCGTTGTAGATGGCCGCCTCCATGATGCGCTCTTTGGGATGCAACGGGTCCAGCGGCGGATGATAGAGCGTCACCCGCGTCCACTGGAGCAGCCATTCCATGCTGCGCAGATTGTCGGCATTGGGGAACAGCATCTCCTGGATTTCGTTCGCGTAGAACCAAACGTGCCGGTCGAAAATCCAGATGCGGATATGGCCCTCGCCATCAACGCCCTTCCGGATCACTGGATTGACGGAAACACCGGCGGTCACGGGTTCCGGCACGGGGAGGAAATCAAGGTAGGAATCGGCCCCTTCGTACTCGGCTCCGGTCCTGGGCAGCACCTCCCCTAAATGGGGCAAGAGTGGTGCCCAATCGGAAACGAACCCTTCCGCCGGGTCGGCCCAGGAGGGGGAGGCGGCCCCTAAGCCGGAGGTGACCCCACAAGTGGATATTTTCCGGATGTGCATCCTCAGCCCGGTCTTGAGGTACCAGCCCTGAGGATGCTTGTCGGGCTCACCGCTCCACGCTGTCTGGGTGAGGTCGTGTGCGTAGCGCAGCCAGTATCCCTTGTCCTCGGCGTCAAGGAGGTGGCTCAGGTTTGTGTGGAAGAACCACTGCTGCGGATCATCCTCGCCGCGTGGAGAGCCGTCCTCTTGAGGGGTCGTGGTGTAGTGGTATTTAGAAACCATGCCGCCGGGCCGGCGGACTTCCAGCAACTGCCGGAAATAGACCGGCTGAAGTACCGGCGTTCCGTCCTCATTTTCCTCACCGTAGTCGAGACCGGCCGGATCATAGTCGTCATAGCCGTAGTGAATGGCGTATTCTTCCGCGTCAGTGGTCAGGCCACCGCTCTCATCATGCCCCCGCGGGCCAATCACCTTTTCCACGCGCCGTAGAGAAGCCAGGTCGTCAACCTCCCCGGGAAAACCCTCTGGCAGCGGCACGCGGCTGGATACGACGGAGATGAAACGATCCCGCACTGAGCCAGGAGGGATGCCCGCTCCGGAGACCGTGGCCACAATCCGCGTTGGGAGCAGCGTCAGAGGCAGCCCCCCCAGCACACCTCTCGCCCGCAGATTTTGACCGTTTTGATCCTTAGGCGCGAGTTGGTAGAGGAGGCGATTCCCGAACCGGTCATCCACCTGCGCCAGCCGGGCGTAGAAATAATGCTGCTCTGGATCCACCGGCGTCGGTTGGCCTCCACCTGGTGGTTCCGGCTCAGGTTTAGGGCTGAGCCGGCAAGACCTTTGAATGGCGGTGGGTTCGAAGGTGAGAGTGGTTCCGAATTTCCGCCGGAACTCAAACTTCCATGAAGGCATGGACCCGGTAGGATCATCCGGGTTCACCTCGTCATCCCCCGAGATCACCTTGAGCGACGTCAGGTAATTATCCTGCTCCGTGCGGTTCGACGGCATAGGCAGAAAGTATGGCTTCGAGCGCGGCGGTTCTGCCGTGAGATCCTTTTTCCAGATCATCACGTAGCGATAGGAAGTGCCGTTCTCATCAACGACATCCACCCAGTCCGGCTCCGTGGGCTGATCCGTCTTCTTATAGCCGAAGCGGATGTGCGGACAGAGATTCGAGTCCCAGCAGGGGCCGAAGGACTTATTGGGCTGCTCCCACGGCTTGAGCCCGGGATGCGTGCTCCAGATTTCGGAATTCAGCACCCGTTGCACCGTTAGAGTCAGTTCATTGCCCGGCAGCGGCACAAACACGTCTGAAACCGAGTGGCGCACGACCAAATCGAAGACATCCACGTACGACTGCTCGTGCTCGGAGTCCGTCTCCTCTTTGGCCTGAGGCTTCTCGTCGGGAATGGGCAGGCCGTTGAAGGCTACTTTGCGGAACAACTGCCCGGTGATGCCATGCATATCCAGCGTAAGCCCCTGCGGTGGCTGGTCCGGCGGCCCGCTGCTGCTGCTGGAACTGGAGGACGAACTGCTGCTGCTGGAGGAACTGGACGACGAACTCCCTGTGTGTGTGGGGGGGCCGCTGGAACTGGAATGTCCACTGGAGCCAGGGAGCGGGGAACCAAAGGAATCGGAACTCATAGTGCAGGGGATTTTGAATTTCGTGGGGATCAGACCACAGTGCGGTAGTTTCGTTCAAGATAATTCTGAAGAAATTTTGGCGGACGGTTAGAACCAGTCGGGCGTGGGCGGGGAAAGTGAGGAAAACACCGGGGATTGTCGAGAAGTTTTTATTGGTATGCTCCGCAGCAGTTAGTGCCGCAAGACTATAGGTTCCTTGGCTCTACGAGGCCAGAGGCCGGCTCTGCGGGGGCGGGCCGGTTCCGGGGTGAACAGGGGACGTATCGCAGCATTTGCCTGGCTTTCGGGCGGAAAAAATATTGCCCGCGTGGATAAACCGGGTTAGGGGGCGGCTCCTCCGGCGGACCGCTGCCGGCGACCAACCAACATAGACCAACCAACATGACTACCTCCTTCAAATCCCTCCGCGTAGCTGCCGCCCTCGGCCTCGGCTGTGCTGCTCTGCCCGCCTACGCCGCCAACTACAGCATAGATGACGGGGTGCTGACGGGATCTTTAGGCATTGGCTCCGGCACCCCGGGGCTGCTGTTGAATGCCTTCCAGACCGGCGCGGCGGGAGATTCCATCGCGGCGCTGGAGATCGCTTTTTCGGCCTCGAGTCCGCTCTCCGAGGCGTTCGAGATCATCCTTTTTTCGGACCCGAATGGGGACGGTTCCCCTCGGGATGGGGTGGAGCTGGGCCGCGCGTCAGTCACCACTCCCGCGGTGGTGACTCCAGGTGCCTTTGTGACCTATAACTTCACCTCGCCTATACCTGTGGCCGCCAGCCAGTGGTTCTTTGCAGGCCATGTGGAGCCGAGCGTCAACCTTTCCGTTGGCGTGGATGCCGCGGGCGGCGCCTTCTCCTACGCGACATGGAGCGGCACAAATCCGGTGACGACTACGAACTTCGGCACGTTCGCCAGCTTCGGTGCCACTTTCGCAAGGGACTACATGGTGCGCGCCGTGGGCGTGCCTGAGCCCTCGGGCATGCTGCTGCTCGGCCTCTGCGCGCTGACGGGACTCACCCGCCGCGCCCGCCGCTAGTTTGGCTTTCTCTTTTTCCCCGGTGTGGCCCGCGTGCCGCACCGGGGAAATGCTGTACGGGCGGCTTGCCGTGGCCGCGACCAGCGCCATTGATTTCCGCAGCGCCAAGCCTGAACCCTCCCCCATGAGAATACCGATCCTGATGCCCCAACTCGGCGAGTCCATCGCCGAAGCCACCATTCTGCGGCTCGAAGTCGCGCCGGGCGACATCGTGCAGGCGGACCAGGAAATCATGGAGGTGGAAACGCAGAAGGCCACGATGAGCGTCACCATTCCATGCAGCGGGAAGGTGGAGGAGTTTAATTGCCGCGTGGGGGAGAGCTATCCGGTCGGCACGACGCTCGGGTACCTCAGAGTCACGGCGGAAGAAGCGGCGCGCGCGGGCATCGTGCCGGTGGGGGACAAGCCAGCGCCCGTGGAGCAGCCGGCCGCTTCCGGCGAGTCGGATAATCTCCACTTCAAGCTGGACTCCACCATTCAACTCGGCGGCGAGACGCAGCAGGTGATCCCCACCCTGACCGGTCTGCCGGTGCCGGTGAATGCCACGGGCGCGAGCTACATTTCGCCGCGGATGCGCGCGCGCATGGCGGAGATGGGGCTGAATGCTGCGGACCTCAGCGCCGTGGCCGGCAGCGGCGGCGGCGGGCGCGTCACGGTGGAGGACTTCGAGATATTCATGTCGCAGTTGGAGGAGCACAAGATGACCGCCGCGAGCCCCATGCGCATCGCCGTGGCGGACTCCATGCGCCGGAGCTGGACCCGTCCGCTGGCGACCATCGGCATCCGTGTGAACATGGAGCCGCTGCTCGCACACCGGAAAGCCCACCGTGAGCCGAAAGCCGGCCCGGCGCTCTACGCCATGCGCGCGCTGGCCATCGCCCTTTCAGAAAACACCGCCGCTGCCGGACGCCTCGTCGGCAAACGTATCGTTCATCCACCGGCCATTGATCTCGGATTCGCCGTGGAGGTGGACGAAGGCGTGCTGGTGCCTGTCATCCGCAACGTGGACCAGAAGCCCCTCGCTTCCATCATCGAACAGTATAACGAACTCGTGAAGCTCTCCCGCGAGCGCAAGCTCCCGCCCGATGCGCGCGGCCAGGGCATCGCGACGATCACGAACTTCGGCACCTTTGGCATCGAATGGGCCACGCCGATTCCGCTGCCGGAGCAAAGCCTGCTCCTCGGCCTCGGTGCCGGCATTCGCCAGCCCGTCTGGGATGCAGCAACGCACGCCTTCGTTCCGCAAATGCAGAGCGGCCTGACCCTCAGCTTCGACCACCGGGTCATTGACGGCGGCGGTGCCGGCAGACTGCTGCACCGCGTGGCTAGTCTGATGCAAATGCCGGAAACGCTGTAGGCCGCGCTGTGGACTACCTTTCCTTCGCGCTGATCATGCTCGTGGCGCAGTTTTCGCCGGGGCCGGACATGCTGCTGCTGCTGAAGAACGCGGTGAATCACCCGCTGCGTGCTGGCCTGTGGACCGTCGCCGGCATCGTCGTTGGCCTCACGGTTCACACGACTCTGGCGCTGACGGGAGTCAGTCTTATCATCCGTGACTCCGCCAATGCCGCCCGCATTCTCAACCTCTGCGGCGGTCTCTATCTCGGATGGCTGGCCTGGCAGTTACTTTCGAGTGTGATGCGAAAACCATTGGTGGCAAAGGCCGAGCGCCTCGCCGCCGGTGAAATCCAACTGCACCACCATTCGGCATTCATGCAGGGGCTGGTCACGAATCTGCTCAATCCCAAAGCGGCTCTGTTCCTTCTCAGCATGGTGGCCTCGTATGCCGGCCCGGAGAGCAGCCTGACGCAGAAACTCGCCTTTGCCGGCATCATCCTCGGCCAGGCACTCGTGTTCTGGAGCCTCTTCGTGTGGCTCCTCAAGCGACCTCAGGTGCGCGGGCGCTATCTGGAGGCCGAACGCACGCTGAATCTGCTCTTCGGCCTCGGCCTCGCCGCGCTGGCGGTCACGGCGTTGGTCCGGGCGTGGTAGCCAGACTGCCGGAGACATTCTCACCGCCCTCCATCCAGTCGAGCCCGCGCTCGGCGGCTTCTTCGCGCTCTTCATTTTCCCATGCCGCGCGCTTTTGCTTCGTGAACAGCAGGGCGCGGATGTCCTCGAGAATAGCATAGACGCAGGGCACGAGGACGAGGGTGTTGAGCAAGTTGCTGAGGCAACCGAACGCGAGACTGATAGCGCAGGGGATGAGGAATTTTGCCTGAATGCTGGTCTCGGTGATCATCGGCAGCACACCGATGAAACTGACGATACTGGTGAGCATGATCGCCTGAAAGCGCGCCACTCCGGCTTCGCGCGCGGCATTGAGCACGCTCTGCCCGGCGCGGCGGTGGCGATTCACGAACTCAACAAGCACGAGGCTCTCATTCACCACCACGCCGCTGAGCGCGGGCTCGACTGGATGGAGGGCGGTGAGAATGTCTCCGGCAGTCTGGCTACCACGCCCGGACCAACGCCGTGAC
>JANOZA010000677.1:0-5794 GCA_031429155.1 Verrucomicrobiota bacterium
GAGGAACTGACTCGCGTCGCCGCAGACTACCCGTGGCTCACCGACGATGAATTTGTCCGCGAGAATCTTTCCACCTGGCTCTCATGAACTGCGAAATCCTCTCCGCGTCCGTCACGTTCCGCGAGCAGCCGTTCGCCAAACCGCTGCAACTCAGCAGCGGCACGATCACCGAAATAACAGAGGCCACCGCGACTGTGCGCGTCGCGGTGGACGGCCATGAAGCGGAAGGCCACGGCTGCATTTACCTCAGCGACCTCTGGGCCTGGCCTGACCCGGCGCTTTCTCATGGGCATCGTGATGCCGCCATGCGCGAATACTGCACGCGCCTTGCCAGCTTAATCCCCGAACGAAATGACGGGCCGTGTCATCCGCTGGCTCACGGAATGGGCATGTTGTTCCGCAGCCGTTTCATTACTTCGCCCACCGATCCGCCCCCACTTGCCACTCTGGTTTGCATTAGTCCGTTTGATGCCGCGGTCCACGATGCCGCGGGACGGGCGTTGGGGCTTTCTGCTTTTCGTCTTTATGAAGACCACCACGCGGATGGAGCCGACTCTCTGGCGTCACCCATACACATGGCGGCGATTCGGAATTTCCTGCGGCCCGCGCCCGCCAAATCGGTGGACGGCTGGTACGTCGTCAGTGGCACCGATCCGCTGACGGAGGATTTCGCGCAGTTCGTGCAGCAGCGTGGATTTCACTGTTTCAAATTGAAAACGCACGGTAAAGACCCGGAAGCCGATGCGCGCCGCACGGTGGAGGTTTTTGACGCGGCCAGGGCGCTGGGCGTGAAATCCCCGCGACTCTCCGCGGACAGCAACGAGGGCAATCCCGACGCCGACTCCGTCCTCGCCTATCTCGACATCCTCCAGCGCATGAGTGCCGACGCTTACGCCGCCCTGGAGTATCTGGAACAACCGACGGGCCGCGACATTCTCCGCCATGCCTTCGACTGGCACGAGATCAGCGCCCGGAAGCCGGTGCTCGTGGATGAGGGGTTGTTCGATGAAACCATCCTGCCGCATGTCGCCGAGCAGGGCTGGAGCGGCATTTGCCTCAAGACCTGCAAAGGCCACAGCCTCAATCTCCATGCCGGTGCCTGGGCTCACGCCCGCGGCATGAAGATCGCCGTGCAGGATCTCACCAATCCCGGCATCGCCGCCATCCACTCCTGCCTGCTCGCACAACACGTGCCTTCCATGAACGGTGTGGAACTGAACTCCCCGCAGTTCACGCCCGCCGCGAACGAAGCCTGGGCCTTGCGCGAGCCGGCACTGTTTTCACCAACCGATGGCAGCCACCGCGTTTCCGATCCGATGGCAGTGGGGCTGGGCTCCGGGCTGTAGTCTTACCGGCCGCGGTAGTTGAATATGCCGTCCACCTTCATCGCAGGAAGTTCGCGCGACTTCAGCGCTGCATTGAACGCCGTGAGAATGCGGCGCTGGCTATGCGCGGTGAGCTGGCGGCCTTTGCGGGCTTTGGCGACTTCCTTGTGCGTCAGAAACATCTCCGGCGCGGCGGCGACGAGGTCGTGGTTCTTCATGCCGTGCGACTCCATCAGCGTATCAAGCGGCTGCACGCCGGCGTTCATGTTTTCCGGGATCATGGGTAGGTGGGAAAAAGAAAGGCTTCCCGTCGCCGGGAAGCCTTTCGGAAGGTTTGTGTGCCAGACTTACTGCACCTGAACGCGGCAGTGCTGGACTCCGGAAATGAAGCCGACTTCGGGCGGGAATTCGAGGAAGCCAGTGCTCGGGTGAGTTGCCTCGCGAATCTCCGGATTGTAAGGAGGGCGGAAACCGCCTTTGTAGGTCGGGAACGGGAAAGTGATCAGTTCGTAGATGCCGTAGCCCAGACGGGCGAGGGTCTTGCCGCCTCCATAGACAGTGCCGTAGGCCGCAGCCTCGCTGCTGCCACCTTCATAATCAGAGCGCACCCACTGCACCGGAATCTCCGTCACACCATAGACGATGTTGGCGAGCGCGCGGCTCAGTTTGCGGAGGACGGTATGCTTGGCTGCCGGGGGAGCCTGGAAATCTGCCATGCTGATTCCGGCGATGCCGATAGTGAGGAGAAGAATGAGGGTCTTTTTCATGAGTGTTGGGAAACGTGTGCCGATATTGCGGAATTACCCTCCAAATGGCAACTTTTATTTTCAGAAAATTCCCTATGCCTGTCCGGGTGAATACCCCGGGTTCACGTTCATAGTCCTGGCCATCCACAGGATTCGCGCTATTCCCGGTCAAAGCCCCTCGTTTTTCGCCTCCATGACTATTCCAGCCCGCCTCGTCACAATCCTCCTTTTTTCCGGTGCCGGTGCGTCCGTGGCGCAGGAAGTCAAGGTGCTCACGGGCCACAGCATCACGGGAACCGGGTTCAAACTCGACCCGGTGCCCCCGCCTGCTGTCAACGACGCCGCTGCGGGGGCGACCTTCACATTGCTGGATGGAACCAGTGACCGAAACAGCCCTGGGCTCGCGGTTCTCCACGACGGATTGGTTCCGGCTGACGCAGACCAGCCCAACGCCAACTTCTTTCTTGCCCAGGGATCACCCGGGGGCCGGGTGGCAATTGATCTCGGCAAGGTAATCCCCGTGCAGTCCGTGGCCACCTATTCCTGGCACCCTGCCGAGCGGGCTCCGCAGGTATATATAGTCTATGCCGCAGAAGGGACGGAGAAGGACTTCAATGCCGCACCCAAACGCGATGCGGATCCCGCCTCCTGCGGCTGGCGGCTGCTCGCGAAAGTGGACACCCGGCCAAAGCATGGCGAGGCCGGCGGGCAGCACGGCGTCGCCATTACCGCAGGAACCGCTCCGCTGGGAAAATTTCGCCACCTCATTTTCGACATCCGGCCGTCGAGCGAGCAGGACAGGTTTGGGCAGACATTTTTCAGCGAGATTGATGTCATCGAGGCCGGAGGCCCGGAAGTGAAGCGTATCCAGCCGCAGGAGAAGGTCATCAAGACCTTCGTGGGCACAGAAGGCAAAACCACCTTCGTGATAGATGCGACCGATGCTCCGGACCTCGCCGACTGGGCGGAGAAGAAACTCCTGCCGGTGGTGCAGGAGTGGTATCCGAAAATGTCAGCAATGCTCACCAGCGACGGCTACTCTCCCCCGAAGGAAGTGCTGCTTCAGTTCAAGAACGGAATCAACGTCCCCGCCTTTGCCTCGGGGAATCAGATCACGCTGAACGCGCCCTGGTTTCGCGGCGAACTTGATCGTGAAGCCCGCGGCTGTGTCGTTCATGAACTCGTTCACGTGGTGCAGAATTACTGGCGCGCCGGCGTGAGGAATCCGAAGGCGGCGAAGAATCCAGGATGGATCGTGGAGGGTATCCCCGACTACATTCGCTGGTTTCTCTATGAGCCCCAGTCGCAAGGCGCAAACATCACCGCCCGCACCTGGGAGAAGGCGAAATACGACGACAGCTACCGCACCTCCGCGAACTTTCTCGACTGGGTAGCCCGCACCCACCCGGGCGATGTCATCAAAAAACTCAACGCCGCCTGCCGCGCAGGAAACTACTCCGCCGATCTTTGGAAGGACTGGACCGGCCTGACTCTCGAAGAACTCGGCGCGGCCTGGAAAAAGGCTCACGCGGAGCGGCTGGGGATCAAGCCGGCCAGGTGATCAACGATTCCCAGGAAATTTCTTGGACGACTCCCCCGCCCCGGCTAAGACACCCGTCATTCACCACCAACCCACCACCCAACTAACACTATGCCCAAAGTCACCACCAACGGAATCGAGATGTATTATGAAGAGCGCGGCAGCGGCGAGCCTGTCATCTGCATCATGGGCATCACCGCACCCGGAGCCGTCTGGGACGCGCACGCCAGCGTCTGGGAAAAGAATTTCCGCTGTATCCTCGGAGACAACCGCGGCGTCGGCCAGACCGACAAGCCTCAAGGGCCCTACACCAGCGCGATGATGGCCGACGATTACGCCGGACTCATGGACGCCCTCGGCATCAAGAAGGCCCACATCGTCGGATGCAGCATGGGCGGCATCATCGCCCAGCAGTTGGCGCTGCGTCATCCGGAGAAGGTGAAAAGCGCCATCCTCATGTGTACGTGGGCCCGCCTCGACCGCTACGGCAAGGCTATCTTCGATCACCTCAAGCACATAAAAGCCCACCTCCGTCCCGAGCAGATGATGAACTACGTGCAGCTCCTCATCTTCACCAAGCCCTTCTGGGACAATGACGAGTGTTATGCCGGAGTGCAGCAGGGCCAGGCGGACGCCTCCCTCAACCCCGGACCGCAGCCCCTCCACGCGCTCGAAGGCCAGGCCTCCGCCTGCCAAACCCACCAGGTGCTCGACGAGTTGAAAAACATCACCGCCCCCTGCCTCATCATCGGCGGCAAGAACGACATCTTCACCCCCCGCTGGATGGCCGAAGAACTCGCCGCCCACATTCCGAACAACGAATTGCATCTTTTCGACAACGCCGGCCACGCCTTCCACTGGGAATGCCTTGAGGGCTTCAACGCGAAGAGCACCGAGTTTCTGCTCAAGCACAGCGGCAGTTAGATAATCCCGGCCGCGCTGTGGGAGTGCGGAGCCGGGCCGTGATCACGGCCCGGCTGAACGTCGAGTCGCCAGGAATCCCTGCCTGGAAAAGCCAGCCCCGCAGTCCAAAGGATGACAAATCCTGTTGCCTTCGGGGGGCGCTTCCGCATGACGATGCCTGCTACGATCCTCACTCACCGGAACCAATCCCCAACCTCTCCCGCCATGAAATTCATCACCACCCTCACCCTTCCGCTCTCCGCATTCCTCCTCGCTTCCTGCAAGACGACTCCGGTCGCTCCCGAGACTGACCGTTTTGCTCAGGCTGACCGCAACGGCGACGGCGAACTGACGGAGCAGGAATTCAACAACGCTTCCGTCGCTGAAATTTTCAACAGCCGCGATGCCAACGGCGACGGCAACATGACCCGCGCGGAATGGAATACCGACATGGGCGCCGAAGAGACGAAGCAATTCAACCTCCGCGATACCAACAAGGACGGCATGGTGAGCCATTCCGAAAGCTGCGACCACGCGCTGAAAGCAAAACGATTCACCGGCGAATGGAAGTCCGCTGACACCAACAAAAACGGCACCATCAGCCGCCAGGAGGCGACCGCCTTCTATGCCTCCAAAGAGGGACCGGTCCGTTGAGATGTCCGGCCAGCGTGCCGGAACTTAAAGGAAGCGCGGGTGAATGCCGCCTTGAGTGAATTCGCGGGACGAGTTCACTAAGCAAGACTCTGCGCGGGCGACGCTTTCGCCCGCACAGGGAAACCTCCCGTCATTCATATCTCCCCCACGCCATGAAAACGCATTCCATCCCGCTGCGCCTTTCCGCCCTCGCCGTTCTTTGCCTCACCACCGCCGTGCCGCGCGGGCACAGCCAGGCGGCACCTGCTGAGGAGGACAAAACCGGCGTCTTCCGCTCGTCCCTGAGCCTCGACAAGAACCCGCTCCAGCGCGGCGGTGCCATCCTGAAGAGCTACGCCGACATGCTCGATAAAGTGCAGCCCAGCGTGGTCACCATCCTCACCGGCATCGAAACCCCGCAGCGTCGGCGCGTCAGTCGTGAGGAGCAGGCTCTGCGCCGCTTTTACGGATTCCCGCCCATCCCGGAACCCAAGGCCGGCGAGGACCGCTGGCAGCAACTCGGCATCGGGTCCGGCGTCATCGTCACCGCCAATGGCTTCATCCTCACAAACAAGCACGTCATCTTCCCGCCGGATCTGAACATGGAGGGAGACAAATACATGGACGTCATGCGTCTCCGCGTGCGC
>JANOZA010000678.1:0-6348 GCA_031429155.1 Verrucomicrobiota bacterium
GATCATGGGACAGCACTGCGCCGAATCGCCGGGGCAGACCTCGAAAATCACAACTCGACCCCCCAACGATTTTAGTGGATCAGCCGCCGTCTCTACGGGGGAGGCTCGCCCGTGTTTTCTGGCCTATGGGATGCCAGTGTAATGGTTTCAATGAAGCTGGTGGCCGGCTGGCTGGTTCACACGGTGTGTTCCATTTGCGCCAGGAGATCGTCCATCGGCACGCGGGCAAAGGAGGTGAACCAGTCGGAGGTGGCATACGGCAGGAAGAGGTGTCCGCCGTGAATGAGCGCGCCGCAGGAATAGACGACGTTGGGCACGTAGCCCTCGCGCTCCTCCAGTTCCGGGTGGATGAGCGGCTCGGCGAGGCGTCCGATGATGCGGGTGGGATCGTTCAGGTCCAGGAGCATGGCCCCGATGCAGTACTTCCGCATAGCACCCACACCGTGGGTGAGGACGAGCCAGCCGGATTCCGTTTCGATGGGTGAACCGCAGTTGCCCATCTGGATGAATTCCCATGGCCGCGTGGGCCGTGCGATGACTTCGGATGTGTCCCACTTGTAGATGTTGTCGGACCACATGAGGCGGATGTTTTCACCGTCCTGCCGGCTGAGCATCACGTAGCGTCCTCCTATCTTCCGAGGGAAGAGGGCCATGCCTTTGTTCTGCACGGCGGCCCCTTCGAGAGTGCGGAAGTGGAACTCAAGAAAGTCCGGCGTCTCCAGCAACTGGGGGAGGATGCGTGGCGCCGGCCACGACGCAGAGCAGATCTGGATGAGCGGCGACGATGCGCGGCAGCGCGGCAATGACTTGCTGGAGGCCTTTGTTCGGTGAGAGCAGGCCGGTGGTGAGCATGACCTTGCGGGCCGTCCAGCCGAGATCACGCCGCAGCGCTTCACGGTCCAGACTCGCGGGATCAGTGTCGGGAATTCCGTGGGGAATGAGGGTGATCTTCGACAGCGGCACGTCATAAACAGTTGTCAGGAGATCGCGGCCCTTGGCGGTCATCACCACCATGCCGGCGGAGAGCCGGCCAATTTCGCTGAGCACCTGACGCTGCCCTGGTGAAGGATTGGCGAGCACCGTGTGGCACGTCGTGACCACCGGCACGCGCAGGCCGCGCAGGGTGTCGAGGATCCACGCGCCATCGGGACCGCCAAAGATGCCATACTCATGCTGGAGGCTCACGGCGTCGGTGCCGGAGCCATTCAACTCGTCGCGCAGTGCCGCGTAGGCGGCGCGCTGCTTTTCCGCCACGACGTGCTCCACTTCCGCGGGATGCAGGCGGCAGGATTCCTCGGTCAGCACGGCCACGGGCACCTGCAGCGATGGGCGCGCAGCGAGCAGGGCATTGCGCAAGTCCTGGGTGAAGGTGGCGATGCCGCAGCAGCGGGGAGCATAGGTTCCAATGAGCGTGGCTCTGGAAACGGTGTTGGTGAACTGTTCGCCTGCGTTCAACCCGAATGACTGGCTCGCAGAATCGAGGAGGTTGATTTGCATGGGTCGGGTTTTGGTGAGGGTTGGAGTGGATCAATCCGCTTTGCCGCGAACGACAAGGACCGGGCAGGGTGCCTTCTGCACGACACGTTCGGCGACACTACCGAGCCACAGGTGCTGCAGGCCGGAAAAACCGTGGGTTGGCATGACGATGAGATCCACGCTGTTATCAGCAGCCCAGTCGCAGATCGCTCGCCAGGGTTTCCCGCTCAGGCACACGGCCTTCGCCGGGGCCGGGCCGGGGAAAGCGGCGGCCAATTCTTTGATCCGTGATTCGGCGGCACTCAGGCGGTCCGCCTCGAAGACGCCATAGGGCGCGACCAGTTCCGGTCCGTAGCCGAAAAATGGCTCCACGGCGTGAAGAAGAGTAGTCTGCGCGGGAAACTTTTCCCGGAGCGCGGCTGCATAGTCCAGCGCCTGCTGGCAATGGTCCGAAAAATCGGTCGGGACGAGAATATGTTCGAGTTTCATAGGGTTGGCGGCTGAGGGTTTTTGTTTGGGGGCCGGCTTCAATTGGACGGCACCCCTCGGTTGTGGGTTGTGCTCTTCGTGCCAGGCCACGGCTCTAATCGGCAGCGTCCTGGTGCCGCCCGCGTTTGGGCTGGCGGCGCTGGTCGTGGCGCTCGACGCTGCGCCCGGTGGCCCGGGACGGGCTGACGCGGTGGGTCGTCTGACGGATAGTCTCGCTGATCGCCACCGGAGTTGCACACTTCGATGCCCGTTTCGTTGCGATGGGTTTCAGTTCGGACTCGGTAGGAGGAGGCAGCTCATTCATAGTGACGCATCAATACTCCCGATGCAGCGCCTTGTCTCCGCATCCGTCCGGATTCACTGCGCGCATTTTCGGCTGCCGGCGCGCCCCTCCCGATTTGCAGGCGATGATCAACCGCAGCGCAGCGCCACGCATTTCAGGTAGGCAGCCTCGCGGAAGTTGACCGCGTGGTCGGGGGCGTGAGCGCTGGTCCAGAGGGTGCGCGTGTTCCAGGGAAGCGCCGCGCGTTCCACGGCGCCGAAGAATTCCTCAGCGGTCACGTGTGCCGAACAGGAGGCAGTGACGAGCACGCCGCCACGACGCACGCGCTGGAGCGCAGAGGTGGCGAGGCGTCCGTAGGCGGCGATGGCCGAGGCGCGGTCGGACTCGCGCTTTGCGAGCGAAGGAGGGTCCACGACGACGAGGTCGAAGCGGGCGCGCGGGCCGTCGGCGAGCCATGCGAAGGCGTCGGCCTTCACCGTTTCGCGCTGGCACGAGGCGACCGGGCGCAGGTTCTTGTTGAGCACGAAGTTTCGGTCCCCTGCGGCCAGCGCGTGGGCGCTGATGTCAATATCGGTGATGCGCCGCGCGCCGCCATTCGCGGCATACAGAGAGAAGCCGCCGGAGAAGCTGAAGGCATTGAGCATGTCGGCACCGCTGGAAAGATGGCTGACGAGGCGGCGGTTCTCGCGCTGGTCCAGGAAGAAGCCGGTCTTCTGTCCGTTGACGACTTCGGCTTCAAACTTCAAACCGTTCTCGGTGAAGATCACCGTCTCCGCGCTGCTGCCGTGGATGATACCCTCAGCGATGTTGTATTCCTTCAGTGCCGTTTCCGTGATGTTCCTGCTAAGGCGGAGCACGATCCCGTCCGGCGTGGCCGCGTCGGCGAGCATCTGCGTGATCTCGGGCAACCGTCCCAGCCAGGCTGCGCTGTAGAGTTTCATCACCAGCGTCCCGGCGTAGCGGTCCACGATCAGCCCTGGCCAGCCATCGCTCTCGCCGTTGATGAGACGATAGCCGTTCGTCTCCGGGCCAAACATCCCGTCGCGTTTCGCCAGCGCCGTTCGCATCCGCTCCTGCCACCACGCGGTGTCGAGCGTCGCCGGCTTGCCGGTATGAAGAATGCGCACCCGGAGCGGCGAAGCCGGATCGTAGAAGCCGACGGCCATGAATTTGTCGTCGCGTCCGTAGATGACGGCGAGTTCCCCGGCGGTGCCCTCGCGATTTTGATCGCGCACGCTGTCGGAGAAAACCCAGGGATGCCCGCCGCGCACGGCTTTCTCCGCAGCTGGGGAAAGACGGAGACGGAGACGAGTGGGGGGGGATGGGGGCATTTGGAAATTGGGGGCAGGGCTGGAATCAGTGATCAGTAATCAGTGATCTGCGGGGCGGGCAATACTGATTACCGATTACTGACCACCGATTACTGCTTACCGAACACAGACCCCGCCCAAAGCACTATTCCACCTTGATTTCCCCGCCCCGCCTGGACAAAGGTCGCCCTCCCAAACCTGCAACCCATCATTCCCCATGAAACTCCGCACCACCCGCCAATTCGTCGCCGTGCTCCTCAGCATCGCCGGTCTCGCCCTCTCCAGTCAGGCTCAGGCCCCAAAGAAAGACGCCCCTAAGAAAGAAACCAAGCCCGCCGCAGAAGCCCCTGCCAAGCCCGCTACTGAGTCCGCCGCCGACGCACCCGCCGCTGAAAAGCCCGCTGCTGAGAAACCAGCCGCTACCGGCAATTTCGCCGACCCCGCGACGCTCACCGAGAAAGCTCCCGATTCCTTCAAAGCGAAATTCGAGACCACCAAGGGCACCTTCACTATCCAGTGCGCCCGCAGTCTCTCACCCAACGGGGTGGATCGCTTTCACAATCTCGTAAAGTCAGGCTACTTCACCGACGTCGCCTTTTTCCGCGTCATCGCCGGCTTCATGGGCCAGTTCGGCATTCACGGCGATCCTAAAGTTTCCGCCAAATGGCGCGAGGCCAACATCAACGACGATCCCGTCAAAGGCAGCAACATCCGCAGCGCCATCTGCTTCGCCAAGAGCGGCGCCCCCAATTCCCGCAGCACCCAGTTCTTCATCAACCTCGTGGACAATAAGAACCTCGACGCCATGGGCTTCTCGCCATTCGGCAAAGTCATCGAAGGCATGGACGTGGTGGACAAACTCAACAGTGAATACGGCGAAGGCGCTCCCTCAGGCAAAGGCCCCGATCAGGGAAAGGTCCAGGCTGAGGGCAACGCCTACCTCAAGAAGGACTTCCCCAACCTCGACTACATCAAGTCCGCCAAAATCGTCGAGTAAGCATCCCCTCCCACTCTGCATTCTGCATTTCTCATTCTTCATTTCCCATATGACCGACATCCGCATCATCCTCCACACCGACAAAGGCAGCATCGAAGGCACCATCTTCGCTTCGAAGACGCCCATGACCGCCGCCAACTTCCTGAATCTCGCGAAGAAGGACTATTACAACGGCATCACGTTTCACCGCGTCATCGCCAACTTCATGATCCAGGGCGGCGACCCCACGGGCACCGGCAGCGGCGGCCCGGGCTATAAGTTCGGCGACGAATGCCTGCCCACCCTGAAGCACAACAAACCCGGCATCTTCAGCATGGCCAACGCCGGCCCCGGCACCAACGGCAGCCAGTTCTTCGTCACCCACCTCGCCACTCCGCACCTCGATGGCAAGCACACCGTCTTCGGTGAAGTCACCAAAGGTCAGGACGTCGTCAACGCCATCCGCGGCGGCGACAAAATCAAGATCATCGAAATCCTCGACTCCACCGACGACCTCTTCGCCGCTCAGGAAGCGAACCTCACGACGTGGAATGCGAAGCTGAAGCGCTAAAACCGTTCATTCATCATCTGCTGAGAGCGGGCGTGCCGGAAGGCCGCCCGCTCTTTTGCTGGCACCCCTCCGCCTCACAGCGGCATCACCACCGTCGTCACCGGGCTGGCCGCGGCGTCACCGCCCTCGTTAGTGGCGATGATGGTGAGCTCCAGCGTCGCCCCGGCGGGCAGATTCTTCAGCGTGAATTCCAGCGCCTCCACGCGCTCGATTTGTTGCGGTTCAGTGTCGGTGCCGATGATCTTCATCATGATCCGATAAGCCTCTGCGCGGCGGGCGTGCGGCCATTGCACGAGCAGCTTCGCGATGCCGGCCGGCGTGGCCGTGCAGCCGGTCACGGCCAGCGGCGGCGTCGGATTCGCGGGAATATTCAGCCCCAGGGATTCCCACAGCGGGCTGGCAGCGGAGAGCAGTTGCGTGCATTCGCCCACGGTGCCGGAAAACCTCACCGTTAGCGCCCGCTCATCGGCCACCAGCACCTGGCGGCACTGCTCCTGATTTCCCGCCGCCGTGTTCTGAGCCTGCCGGGCATCCGAGAATGCGCTATGCCGCGCCAGCGCCTCCGCCTCGGTGAACGGGATGTACGGCGCCACCGCCGGACGTTCGTGCGTGGGATGCGCCGCCAGATAGGCGCGCAGACTGCCCAGCAGCGTGAAGCGCTGATCATGCGTGGAGGGGATGCCGGTGGATTGGTTCGGAAAACCCGCGGACGCCCAGCCGTCATTGAAGCTGTTCCCGTGCAGTTGCTTCAGACAGCCCTGCGCCGTCATGAGAATGGCCTTCACCGCACCATCGCTCAAGACCATCATGGCCTGCTCCGCCGCAGCCGTTAGTTCCTTACAGGTTTCGTAGAGCGCGAAGCTCCCTTTCCTCGCATCGCTCCCGGCGGGCGCGGCGGGATCGCCTTCGATCTTCTTCAAGTCCGTACGGACTTTGGTCTCGGTGTTTTGAGCCATGCCGATCACCACCTCCTTCTCATCGAGACCGTCGGCGAGGTCGTGACAGCGGGCGCGGAGGATTTTGGGATTGCGGGGTGTGGCGTTAGTGCTCATGGCGTGTTTTTGTTTGGGTTTGGGTGCAGCATTCGCGGGCAAAGCAGGCGGCGTGTATCCCGCGTCGCCCGGTTCGAGAAGATAGGAAGGCTCCCCCCAGCGGAGGTTGGGGTCATCCCACGTCACGCCACTGTCCCAGGTCACCGGTCTCATGGCGTGGTAGGGTGAAGATGGTTCTGGACCGCGAGGCT
>JANOZA010000679.1:0-3885 GCA_031429155.1 Verrucomicrobiota bacterium
GGGTGTGACGTGGAGAAGGAATTGACCGACTTCATCTCCTTCATCGTCAGCCGCTCCGGCCTGCTTCTGGACCGAGGCACCGCGCCGGATGGCGGCACCCTCTTTGGCTTCACCCACCTCTCCTTTCTGGAATTCTTCGCCGCCTGTTATCTGCGCGAGGAACTGGAGCATGAAAACCGGCTCATCGTAGCCGCCGCCCGTGCCCGCAAGTCTCCGGACGACCCGGCCTTTCTCAGTGCCTATCAGGAAAAATATCCCTCCGGTCCCCTCCTGCTCTCCAGCGCTCACCTCGCGGAGTTCGCCGCCCGCCCCGAGTGGCACGAAGTGATCATCTTCCTCGCGGAATTTTTCCACAATACCCCCAGCGACCGCGATCCCCTCCTGGAACAGCTCTTCCCCTTCCTCCACAGCACCGCCGCGATCCCCGTCCGGGAGGAAGGGGACAAGAACTATCCCATCCTTTTTCCCTACGCCTCCGCCGCCCTGGCCATCAAGCTCGCCCGGGACCAGCACCTCAGCCTCCCGGATTCCCTCCGGCACGCATGGTTCACCCGCCTGTGGGACCTGTTCCTTTCATGGCGCAAGTCCGCATCGGACTTTCACCCCTGGCGGGTGGACTCCCTGCTGCTGGACCGGGCCGCGCATGAGAAGGAGGCCATCGCAGCCCTCCGCGAGGCGGCCACCAGGCACGCCGACATCACCTCACTGAGCATGGACTACTGCTCGGGCTTCACCGATGCCTCCCCGGTGGCAGAACTGTGGCCCAACCTGACCGGACTTTCCCTCAATGGCTGCACGGGCCTAGGCGCGGTGGATAACTTGCCGGCTGAGTTGACGATACTCTACCTCGAAGGCTGCACGGGTTTGTGCGCGGTGGACCAGTTACCGGCCTCGTTGACGAGGCTTTCCCTCGCTGACTGCACCGGCCTGAGCGCGGTGGATGAGTTGCCGGCCTCGTTGACGAAACTTTGGCTCAATAGCTGCACGGGCTTGAGGGCGGCGGACCAGTTGCCGGCCTCGTTGACGAAACTTTACCTCGCTGAATGCACGAGCTTGAGCACGGTGAATGCGCTGCCGGCCTCGTTGACTCTTCTCTGCCTCAATAGCTGCACGGGCCTGTGCGCGGTGGACCAGTTGCCGGCCTCGTTGACTGCGCTTTCCCTCACTGCCTGCACGGGCTTGAGCGCGGTGGACCAGTTGCCGGCCTCGTTGACGACGCTTTACCTCACCGGCTGCACGGGCCTGAGCGCGGAGGCAGTGGAGAGGGTCAAGAAGGCACTGCCGGGGTGCATTATCTACGAGCCGTAAGCCACGGAGGAGCGGACGGGGGGCTTATTATAACCAGGTGGGGCGAGGCTCCTGCCGAGTCCACTATGAGAGGGCGAAGGCGGTGCGGGGCCTCAGGAGCGTGGAGCGGCGCGCTTCCAGCCGCCGTCGTCAACTGCGACGGAGGAGCCACTATACCGGAAAGGCGGAGCGGAGCCGCACGGGTGCGCCTCCCGCCATCAAAGGAACCACTGGCCACACCAGTAATTGAGGAACCCACTGACATAGAACTGCTTACGGGCGACTCTCAGCCGTCTGGACGAAGATTTCTGTGATCTAAGAATCGTCACCAGGGGTCTTCGACCCTGAGCCTTATACACAAGGTGGGCAGGCCCTTCCGGCCCCCAGTCGGGGCCGGGCACAGGTGCCCAGGTGAGCGGGAAGCAAAACAGATCGGAAGCGCAGAAGGGAAAACGGCGGCCCTCACTGGCCGCAGTGCCGGAGGGGCTGCGGCTTTACTCCTGCTTCCCCTCCGCTTCCAGGGCCGCGGCTTTCAAGAGGTTGATCGCTCCGCGGGCGGGGCTGGCTTCGTGCAGGACGATCTGCGTGCCGCCGCGGGGCGGGCCGCCCTTTCCTTCGCGGGGACCGGTCATGGAAGAAATGGTGGAGACATGGCCGATGACGTTCCCGCATTGATCCAGCACGGGGGAACCGCTGGAGCCGGGCGCCCAGTCGGTGCTGACGTGCAGGCGGAGGGATTCCTCCGGGGTGCCGGAGTTGCCGGGCTTGCGATAGAACCGGTTAACCATGCCGTCGCTGAAGTAGCCGTTGATGCCGAGGGGATCGCTCAGGCAATACGCGGCGTCGCCGGGGCGGACGTTGTCATTGAGCGGCAGTGGCGAGAATTTTCCGCCGGCGGCGCGCAGGATGCAGATGTCGAGACCGGCGCTGGCGGCGATGACACTGGTGACGGGGGTGACGACGCCATCGCCGTCCACGACGATGAGGTATCCCTCTTTCATGTCCTTCTCCGGCTTGGCGACGTGATGACAGGTGGCGATGACGCCGTCCTCCGTGAGCGCATAGCCGCCGGCCAGGCGGGTGTGCCAGTGGCTGCACTTGTGACACAGATAATACCAGCCCACGCGCAGGCGGCTGTGGCGCGCGAGTTCGCAAATGTCCGCCCGCCCCAGAGGTGCCGCCTTTGCCGCCGGCAGTTCCACCTTTTCTGGAACCGGCTTCTCCATCAACTCTACGACTTTTTCGCTACTGAGCAGCTTCCCCGCCTCCCGGAGGACGCCGGCCTTTTCGATGATGTCCTTGCTGCCTGTGGCCTCGCCGGGTTCTTCAATGGGAACACCGGGCGCCTGGGCGGAGACCGGCGTGGCCACGGCGGCGAGAAGGAGGAGAAGGCAAAGCCATTGGGTGATCATCCGCCACTTAACCAGCCGCGCCGGGCGCAAGGCAACCGGAGGCCACGCCGCATTCGCCTGCGCGTTCAGGACGGCGTTGCAATCACGGCTGATGCCAGGGCGCGAAGAGCGGATGCTGGCTGACACCTTACCTTGCCGCAACGAGATCGTAGCCGCGCCAGTCGTGGACGGTCACGTCGGCGAACTGGCCAACGGGCAGCTTTTTGTCCACGAATACGGTGCCGTCAATGTCCGGGGCATCCCATGCGGTGCGGGCGGTGCCGGGCTTCTCTACGAGCACTCGCTGACTGCGGCCAACTTGTGAGGCGTTGAGTTCCTCGGCGATGAGTTGGAGTTCGCGCATGGCGCGGTTCCAGCGGCTCTCGATGGTCTTATGGTGGATTTTGTCGTCGAACTTGTAGGCCTTCGTGCCTTCCTCGCGGCTGTAGCGGAAGACGCCGGCGCGCTCGAATCTCGTCTCGCGGATAAAGTCGAGCAGTTCGGTGAAGTCTTCCTCCGTCTCGCCGGGAAAGCCGACAATGAACGTGGTCCGGATGGCGAGCCCGGGAATGCCGGCGCGCATCCGGCGGATGAGGTCGCGGATGTAGTCGCCGCCGGTCTCGCGCTGCATGATCTTTAACATGCGGTCGGAGATGTGCTGGAGCGGAATGTCCACGTAGCGGGCGATCTTGGGGCACTCGGCGATGGTCTTGATGAGTTCGTCGCTCCAGTGCGCGGGGTGCGTGTAGAGGAGGCGGACCCAGAAGTCGCCGGGGATGTCATTGAGCGCGCGGAGCAAGGTGGCGAGGGATTCGCCGCGCGAGCTGTCCACGGGGCTGCGAGGATTCGGGCGGGCCTCAGTCCATTTATCCATGCCGAAATAAGTGAGGTCCTGACTGATGAGGTTGATCTCTTTGACGCCGCTGGCGACGAGCTGTTCCACTTCTTTGACAACACTCTCCTGCGTGCGGCTGCGGTGCCGTCCGCGGATTTTCGGAATGATGCAGAACGAGCAGGTGTGGTTGCAGCCTTCGGCGATCTTCACATACGCCATGTGTCCCGGCGTGAGGCGGAAGCGAGGGGTATCGAAGTCGGGAATGAAGCGCGGCTGTCTGGTGACGTGATTGTCCGGGCCGGCGGTGACCTTGCCGAAGAGCCCCTCGATGATAGGCGCGACCTGGGTGATCTGATCCAGCCCGATGAAGGC
>JANOZA010000680.1:0-5906 GCA_031429155.1 Verrucomicrobiota bacterium
CACCGGTGTGACCGACACCCTCGATGGTGGGCGAGGCGGTGATCGTTCCAAACTGCAGCGGACGTTTCTTTTCCTCCTCGATCCGCTCCTCCATGTGGTCGCTGAGATACTTTGCGTAACGCTGCACCCCCTCACACAAACTCTGCGCGATGAGCGCGCGATACTCCGGCGTGCCGAGTTTTTGCGCCTCCTCCTTGTGGGAAAGATAGCCGAGGCGGCAGACGACGGCGGGCACCCTGATGTCGCGCAGTTCGCTGAAACGGAAACGTCTAATGCCCAGGTCCAGCGTCTTCAGTTTGGTCACCGCGCTGCTTTGGAGCACGGTCGCCAGGGCGAGGCTTTCGCGGTCATTGATATTGCCGGCGAAGAGCCGCAGATCGGGATCAGTGCTGTCAGGCTCGCTGGTGCCCGGGGTGCCGGCGGGCGGCAGGGTGCTGGTCTCGAATCCCTTCGTGGACCCGCCGCTGCTGCTGGCGCGCAGGGAAATGTAGATCGCCTCGTCGTTCACGCCGTCCGCAACTTTCCGGCGCTCTGCGGTGCTTACCAGTTTGTCTTCGTCGCGCGTCAGGACCACCCGGAATCCGGCAGCCGTCAAATGCGCTCCGAGCTGTTTGGCGACATCGAGCGTCAGATCCTTCTCGGCGATGAATGGCGACTTGATGCCCGCCTCCTTGCCTCCGCCGGAGGGATCAATGATTACCGTCTTCAGCACCGCCGGATCGCGCCGGTCATTCGGCCGCATGATAGGATCGAGCACATTCCGCACATCGAACACCGAAACCAGCGTCTTGCCTTCGCGGTCAGCGACGGAAAACGAAAAGTAAAACGTCCAGCCATTGAGCCGGATGCGCCGCTCGCCGCGCGTCATTTCGATGCGGAAGATTTTGTTCTCCAGGGAGATCTCTTTGCCGGATGCCTTCGGCGCAGGCATGTCGTAATAAGAGGCCACCTGTTCCACAGTTACATAGGGCCGGCTCTTGTGATAGACCGGCTTCCACTCCACCTTCGCTGCGGGTGCCGCCGAGGGTTTCAGAGGCTTCACCGGCGCCGGTTTTTTCTCCGGCTTGGGAATCTGGGGCGGTGCCGGCTTCGTCTCTGTCGGTTTCCGCACGGGTACCTTCGACTTCTCCGGCGCCGCGAAGGCGAAAGGGAGCGTCAGTATCAGGAAAAGGATGGCCGGAAGAAACCGCACGGGCAGAAAGAGGGGCGGACTCATAACCGGGCGGCGGGGAAAGCAAAAGGAGAGGGAGAAATGCTTCCCTGCTGCCGCCGTGTCTGCGAACCGCTCACCTGCGCCTGGAAACTCTTTTGTCACTGGCACGCTCACTGCTTGATTCGGCGCGCCGGGCGGGCAGGGTGTCCGTGATTAACTTTATTGATGAATACCTCGCAGACGCTCGGGCAGAACATGAGTCAGCAGCAGCGGCTATCGCCGCAGTTGCAGCACAGCCTTGCCATTCTCCAGGCACAGGTGGGGGAGTTGCGTCAGATGATTGGCCAGGAGATGGCGCAGAATCCAGTCCTGGAGGCGGAGGAGCGGGATACCTCAGAGGATGATGAACGGCAGGAGGCGGAACTCGAAGACGACGACTTTGCGGCGGAGTTTGAGAAGCTCTCCCAGATGGATGAGGAATGGAGCACGTATCTCCAGCAGAGTAATTCCACCCATGGCCCGCGCACTTCCGAGGAGGAGGACCGCCGGCAGTTTCTCTTTGATTCGCTCGCGGCACCCGTCTCGCTCCAGGATCACCTTATGCAGCAGCTCGCCATGGCTGAGTGTTCTGCGGAAGTTAGGGCTCTGGCGGAAATGCTCATCGGCAGTCTTGACGAACGCGGTTTCCTCGCCGCCACGGTGGCGGAGACGAGCCTGCAGCAGGGCATTCCTCTTGTGGATCTGGAAGCGGCGAAAGAGATCTTGCAGACATTCGATCCGCCCGGTGTGGGCGCGGAGGACTTGCGCGAGTGCCTGCTCATTCAACTCCAGCGCACCGGGCGCGCGCACAGCCTGGAGTCCCGCATCATTTCCCAGCACCTCGATGATCTTGCCAGGCACCGGTTCCCTCACATCGCCCGCCGGCTGGCAGTCGAGCCTGCCGATATCAGCAGGGCGGCGGAGGTGATAGGCACGCTCAATCCGCGCCCTGCCGGCACCTTCACTGCCGCACCGCAGCAGTACATCGTGCCCGATGTGCAAGTGGAGCGCAGCGGGGGAAAGTATAACATCGTCATGGAAGAGGGCCAGCTCCCGCGGCTGCGCATCAGTAATCTCTACAAGGACATCATGTCCAATCCCCGGGGCAATCCGGAGGCCCGTGATTACATCCGGGAAAAGATTCGCAGCGGGAAATTCCTCATCCGCAGCATCCAGCAGCGGCAGCAGACCATCCAGCGAATCGCCGAGCAAATCGTGCTCCAGCAGCAGGACTTTTTCGTCCACGGCCCCACGGGTCTGAAGCCTCTCATCATGTCCAGAGTCGCGGAAGTGGTCGGTGTCCACGAGACGACCGTCAGCCGCGCCATTGCCGGGAAATACATGGCGACGCCGCACGGCGTTTTTGAGATGCGTTATTTTTTCACCGGAGGGCTGGACACTGACGACGGAGAGCAGTTGTCTAACACCAGCGTGAAGACCACCCTTGCCGAGCTGATCCGCCAGGAGGATCCAGCGAAGCCTCTCAGCGATGATGACCTCGCCACGCTGCTCAAGGAGCGCGGCATTAAAATCGCCCGCCGCACCGTCGCCAAGTACCGCGAGGCTCTCAACATCCTGCCGAGCCACCAGCGGAAGAAATTCTGAAACCTGCGGGAGCGGCGAAGCACTGATCGTCCTCGTCCTCCTCCTCCTTCTCGTCCTCGAATCCGGACGAATGGAGCGTCCCGGATAATTTCGAGCACGAGAACGACGGCGAGGCCGGAGACGAGGCCGAAGACGAGTGGAAGTTGCTCCCCGTTCCACACCGTCCAGCGGTTCGGGTGCTATTCATGGGGGAACCGGGCTGCGGTTCGATGCAGGGAGGCCGGGCTGTTTGCAAAGACACCGCCTGGGGTCCGGGGAGCAGGTGCCCCGACTTCCTGATTCCAGAAAACTCGAACACGTAGAGCCTGATGGCACGATAATTACTATACAACAAATGGCACTTTGCGCGTGCATACGAGCAGTTGTTGCGCAACAACCGTGGCTTTGCGCGTGCATACGAGCAGTTGTTGCGCAACAAATGAGGCTTTGCGCGTGCATACGAGCAGTTGTTGCGCAACAAATGAGGCTTTGCGCGTGCAGATGACCAGTTGTTGCGCAACAAATGAGGCTTCGCGCGTGCAGACGAGCAGTTGCTGCGCAACAACCGTGCCTTTGCGCGTGCGTGCGACCAGTTGTTGCGCAACAAATGAGGCTTCGCACGTGAAGACGACTATTTGCTGCGCAACAAATAAGACTTTACACGCCTTTCATACCCTGCCGCAGTCGCCTGCGAACTCCAATGGAGAACGAGCTGCACAACGCGCTGCGGCGGCAAGGAGATCCGGCGGCAGGGAGGTCGGCGGCTGGGAGCGCGCCGCTCCATGCAGGTCCATGGCTACCGGGCGGATACCTGACTGCGTCGGCGCAGAGGGTCGCGGCGGAGCAGACCGACCGTGATGGCGACATAGGCGGCGACCAGCCAGCCTCCGAGGAGGGCCATGGACATCCATGCAGGACTCATGCTGGTGAACGGGTCGCCCGCTTTGTGGTCAGGAACATCCGGGCGCTTGCTCACGTGGACATCTTCCCCGCCGGGGCGTGGTGCGGCGGATTGGCCGATGGCGGCGTGATTCACGGCGAGGTTTTGCCAGCCGCGATTGAGCGAACTAACTTCACTGATGTCGTCGCGCGCTCCCTCCTTTTCCAGGGGGATGGAATAGGTGCGGGGACGCCAGCGGTTCGCTTCTTCAGTGGCTTCCATGTCCTGCTTCGTTTCCCAAAACAGCGGCACTCTGGTGTTGTGGGTCATGACGGGCATGGGTTTTCCGATGATGTGCCCGAGGTCCAGCAGTCGCTGTGCGGAGGCGCTGGGAATGGCGTGGCTGAACATGCGGACGCTCGCTGGCATGTCCGCGAGAGGCACCACGAATCCGGCGAACAGAATCTGCGGAATCAATATCAACGGCACCCAAATAGCCGCCTGCGTACTGCTCCGCGCCAGCGCCGAGATACTCAGGCCGATGCCGACTCCCGTGAGAGACGACAGGGCAATGGAAACGATGTGCAGCAGCATTCCGGTAGTGGTCACGTCCGCCCATTGGGTGACAGGGGTGAGCGATAGCGCGGAGGAGAGGAGCAGCACCACAATCATGCAGCCGACCATGACCACGGCTTGAAGCATGGTAATAACAGAGAGGAAGCCCCATTTGCTTTTGAGGTAAGTGTGGATGCTGAGGCCGCTGACGCGCTCGCGGCGGAAGACGGGGATTTCCCGGGTGAGCTGCTGCGCGGCGTTATTACAGCCAAACCACAGCGTGGCGATCATGGTGAGGAACATGCGGAACTCCGGCTGACTGCGTCCCACCCACCCGGCCAGCAGTCCGATGATCGAGGCTTGAGCCACGAGAAAGATGAGATTGAGCCGGTCGGAGCGCAGAATCGTCCACTGTCTTTGCAGCAGCACTTTGAGCTTCGTGAGCGCCCCGGGACGGTTTTGCTCGATGCTTTGATTCGGGACTATGCGGAGCGGTGGGGGAGCGACGGCCTGATTGCCTGGCGCGAGCGGTGAGTGGCTGAATTTCTTTTGCCACAGCGCCGTTTGCTCGGTGTTCTGACTGAAGAGCGCGTAGATTTTCTCGAGAGGTGCGCGGCTGGCCGTGCCGCTGCCGGTTTCATCAGCGTCGAGAAAGAAATGCCGTGCCTCAGCCGGTGTGCCCATGAACATGACCTGACCGCCGTGGACGAAGCAGATGCGGTCAAAAAGATAGGCTTTGTGCAGCACGTGCGTGGAGCAAACCACTGTCTGGCCGGTGAGCCGCAGGTTTTGCAGCATGGTCATGAGGTCTTCCTCATTCGCCGGATCCAGACCGGATGACGGTTCGTCGAGCAGGAGAACGGGAGGACGGGTGAGGAGTTCGGTGGCGATGTTGACGCGCTTGCGCTGACCGCCGGAGAGCGAGGTGATGCGCTGGTCGCGCTGCGGCAGCAGGCCGAGCCGCTGGATGGTGCCCTCCACCAGTGCCGCGATAACATCAGCGGGCGCCTTCAATCTGAGACGAGCACTGAAGAGCAGCGCCTGACGCACGGTGAGTTCCGCGTGCACGATATCGTCCTGCGGGACGAAGCCGAGCCCGGCACGGTCCGCGGCGGTTTCCACGGACTGACCGTCAATGAGGATCGAGCCTGACGTGACTGGCATGAGTCCGCACAGCGCGCGCAGCACAGTGGATTTGCCCGTGCCGGAGCCGCCGAGGATGCCGACGAATTCCCCGCTGCGAATCTCTGCCGACACTCCTGTCAGGATCGTCTTTTGCCCGCTGCCTGAGGGCACGACGACGGAAACGTCTTTCGCCTCGATGCGTCCGCCGCTGGCCTGGTCCACCCGCAGGATGGCAGTGCCGGTGAATTCGAAGAAGTAGTCGCGAATGCGGAAGCGGTCGCCAAAGACGAGCGGCTTTCGCGTGAACGCCCGGCCATTGAGTTCCGTGCCGGTCTTGCTGTGATCGGCTATGAACCAGGTGCCGTTCTCCAGAGTGATCTGTGCGTGGAGGCGGGAGATGCCGGAGTCCTCCCCATCGAGGTCCACGCGGAGAGTGCCAGGCGTCTCAGCGGCGGCGGCGCTGCTGGCGCGACCGATCAGGACGGTCTCGCCGCTCAATGGCACTGCGGAACAGGCGGTGCCGCGGCACTTGGGCTCTGCGGGGATTTTGTGAAAGCGGAAGCAGGTCTG
>JANOZA010000681.1:0-2103 GCA_031429155.1 Verrucomicrobiota bacterium
CCCAGAGTGCAATTTATGCACGCGCCCCGCGGCGGATGGTCGCGGGCGACCAGTGCCGTGAGGCGAACCGATGGCGGCCTTTTTTGGTGGTCCATCGCCATCACGGTGCTCCTCGGCCTTGCGGTCTTCTCCTGGTTCTTCTGCATCTACGTTGCCACTCATCCGGAGAAGCCGTTCAACTACAGCCTGCTCAACCGCTTTCATAAGCTGGAGCCACTGCGGCTTTTCAACGAGAAGGACATTCCTGCGGGCAAGACCAGCGCTCACAAGGATATGTATCAGACCTTCTTCGATTTCAGCGGGGAAAACTTCACTCAGAAGAACACTGATCTGCACCGCGCCTACATCACGAATTACAAAGATGAACGACCGCTCTACATTCGCGGCAGCTTCAAGGTGGTGCATTCGCGCCAACTCACCAAGGACGACGTCTTCACCTGCGGAACGATCGCCCGCGCTGTCGCCCTGGTTGAGGACGACAAGGAGTTCCGCAATGTCACCATCGAGTACGTGCTTCCGACCAACACTCCGCCGAAGGATCAATTGCTCCCAGGCGATATTCTGAAAATAGACACCGCCGACCAGGCGGGCAGGCTGCGGCGCTATGCGGCACTGCTCAACGTTCAGCGCAGTCAGGATGACGCCATGGTCTTTACCGTGGTGCCGCTCGCCTACGGAGAGCATGGGAACGCGCAGGCAGGACTCAGCATCAAGGGAGCGCCACCGGACCTGCTGAACATGAAAGGCAAATGGCCCATCACTGACGAAGCCGTCGGAGCAGCGGTGAGTGTCGCCCTCAACAAGTGAGCCGGCTGGGTGGTCGTGCCCGGTCAGGACTTTCGGAAAATGCCCGCGAGAAGACGCTTGGCGGCGTCTGTGACTTCCGGACGAATGGCTTCGAGACCTTGTTCGATAAGCGAAGCCGGAGGAGGCGTTGCGCTGGATGTACGGGCGCGCTTGAGAGCTTCTTCCGCGAGATCGTGCGCGAGTTTGCGCATGGGCGGAGTGGCGAAGAGACGGGTCACCGCCATCCCGGCAAGGAGTGCGCCGCCAGCGATGACGAACGGATTCTTGAGCAGTTTGGAAAGCGCATCTCCCTGCGGTGGCGGCGGAAAAGGAGTGATATTAGCGGGAGGAGCCGGCTCGAGGGGCTCCGGCAAGGGGATGAGGTCGGCGGACATGGACGGCAGGTCGTTTGGGTTGCTTAGTCTCGGCGGAAGAGCAGGCCGATGGCGAATCCAATGCCGAGCGCGGCCAGCGCGGCCTTGCCAGGATTCTCTTTGATGAAGGCGGCGGCGTTGTCGCTGACTTCACGCCAGCGCTCAGTGGTCTCACGGACGACCTTGTCGGTGGCGGCTTTCACATCGTCCGACTTAAAAGCGTCGCGGAACTGCTGCGCCTTGGCAGCGGCGGCGGCGCGCAGTTCGTCGGTGGCGCTGAGGATGTTGTCGGCGGGCGCGGGAAGAATGGCAGTTTCGCTCATGGTGTTGAGAGTGGTCGGTTGAGTAGTTGAAATTGAAGCGCGGTGTGCTTCTATCGCGCTCCCTTCCACTGGCAGCGCGTGCGCATCCTGCATCTGCGTAAGGGAAAAGCAAGCCAGCGGCCTGCTCATTTCCATTCCTGTCCAACTCATCATGTCCACCGGCCCGCAAAATATCCTCTACACAGTTTCCCAGTCCAGCATCCACCAGCGCGGGGTCTTCGCAGCACGCGATATTCGCAAAGGCGAGCGCATCATCGAGTACATCGGCGAGAAGATCACCAAGGCCGAGTCCGTACGCCGCTCGATGGCGCAAATGGAGGGCGCTTCCAAAACGGGTGACGGCGCGGTGTATATTTTCACGCTCAACAAGCGCTACGATCTCGACGGCAATGCCGAATGGAATCCGGCGCGGCTCATCAACCACTCCTGTGCACCGAACTGCGAGGCGGAGGTCATTCGCGGGCACATCTGGATCCTCGCATTGAATGACATCAAGTCCGGCGACGAGCTGAGCTTCGACTACGGATTCGATCTGGATTCGTGGCAGGAGCATCCGTGCCGTTGCGGCAAGGATGCCTGCGAGGGTTTCATCGTGGCGCAGGAACACTGGCCGGAACTTC
>JANOZA010000682.1:0-3913 GCA_031429155.1 Verrucomicrobiota bacterium
GTCAGCGTGAAGTCGCCGGTGATTTTTCGGCTCACGACAAATTCGCCTTCGCCGAAAAACGAGAACGCATCCGGCGCAGTCTGCCACAGGCCGTGGCGCGAATTGGCCTCGCCCGCGACGCCCACATCCCATCCCTGCACCGGCGGGCCGGTCACGGTGATGGACTGCGGCTCGGAATCGAGCGTGTGGTCTTTGTCGAAGACGACGCGCGCCGATAGAGTGCTCTCGCCGTCGGGCAGCGGGCCAGTGTAGCTGAGTTCCGCGCCGTCGCTTTCGGCCATTTGGAGCTTGCCGAGAACGAGCCGCGTCTTCGCGATTTGATGACCGTTTGCGTTCACCTGCACTTTGATGTTCGCCGTGCCGTCGGTGCCGCCGGTCGAAGTGAGCGCCAGTTGCGGCAGCGGGAGATTCGCGGCGTGGAGCAGCGCGGTGCGCGGGATTTCCTGACGCGCCACGCCGGGGCCTTCCCGCTCGAACTTGAAGAACGAGATGTAGGCTTTGTCCACGAAGTAATCCACGGCGATGGCGTGGTCGCCCGCCGCGAGATTTTGCACCGCCGTTTTTTCCGCCGGGCAATGCGGGCCGTCCCACGTCAGCACGTCGCCGCCATCGAGCGCGATGCGATAGCCATCCGCGCCCTGCATGTGCAGCAGATACAAGCCCGTCGCCGGCACGCGCAGCAGTCCGCGGAACCGAAATGCGTAGCCGCTCGTCCGCGCGCCGCGCAATCCGGTATCGAATCCGCGTGCGATGCCACTCTGGATGCGCTGCCCGTCTTTCAACTCTGCCAGCGCAAGCCAGTGATGCTTTTCGTTTTTGCTCGCGTCGGATTTTTCGGATGCGGAATGGAAAATGTTTTCGCGCCGCGTCGTCTCCTGCACGAGCAACTCATACTCCAATCCCGGCGCAGCATTGTCGACCGACGCGCGTGAGCGGCGGCGGTAGCGAGGAAGTGGCGGCGGTTCATGGTTTCAAATGAGCGGGCACTTCGGCGAGGCGTTCCACTTCCAGCAGCTCGGTGTGATACCACTCGCGCCCGTCGGGTTTGTAGCCCGCACACTTCGCCGGATACCACAGCCCGTCGAGCTGCCGCCAGTCGGTGAAGCGGTTGCTGTCGCCGCGCCAGTCGATGCGCACGAGGCGCTTCGTCGTGGCGTCGAAAAGTAGCAGCATCGGCGTCTCCGTGCGTCCGGTGATGCGGATGCCGATCGCCGGTTTGTCGTCGAGCTTTGCATCGGCGTCGAGTTCGAGCTGCGACTTCGCATCGCGCAGCGGCGCGAGCGTCCACGCCCACACAAGGAACGCCGCAGGCTCCTTTTCCTCCGCCGCGCGGTCGCGCTTTCCGACCCACCAGTGCTCCGGCGGCGCGAGGATGGATTCGCGCGAAATGGGGGCGCCTTCACCGACAATGAGCGTTTCCTTAAACCGGAACACGCGGAGCATTTTCGCTTCGCCACCCACGGCATCGAGCAGGCTGGTGACGAGTTCCGGCGACGGCGGGTCCGCGCGGACGAACGGCGAGAGCGCGGCGATGAAGATCAGGATGACTGCTTTCATAGGTGTCGGATTTTACCGCAGGCCGCCGTGGAGCGCGGGGGGGTGGATGTGGTGGATCGGGTCATGCGAGTATGCCTGTGACGACTTGCCCATGCACATCCGTCAGCCGGCGGTCCACGCCGTTGGTGCGCACGGTTAGTTTTTCATGATCGATGCCGAGCAATTGCAGGATCGTCGCGTGCAGGTCGTAGCCGGTGGTGATGCCGTCTTCGGCGTTGTAACACCAGTCGTCGCTCTGGCCGTGGATGACGCCGGGCTTGATGCCTGCGCCCCAAAGCCAGCTCACGAAGCAGCCGCTGTTGTGATCGCGCCCGAGGGAGTCTTGTGAAAACGGCGTGCGGCCAAACTCGGTGGTCCAGATGACGAGGGTGTCTTCGGCAAGGCCGCGCTGGCGGAGATCACGCAGCAGCGCGGCGATGGGGCGGTCCACGCTGGCGCACATGGGCGGGAGTTCTTTGGGGATGTTGGCGTGGTTGTCCCAGTTGTTCACCGCGCCCTCGGGGCCGCTCCAGACTTGCACGAAGCGCACGCCGCGCTCGATGAGGCGCGTGGCGAGCAGGCAACGCTTGCCAAAGTCGGCGGTCGCTTTGTCGGTGTTCTCGAGGCAGTAGGCTTTACGCGCGGACTCTGGCTCGCGCATCACATCGAAAGCGTCGGGGGCGCTGAGTTGCAGTTTGGCGGCGAGTTGGTAGCCGGCGATGCGGGCATCGAGTCGTGAGTCTCCGGGATGCTGCGCGACGTGGGTGCGGTTCATTTGGTTGAGCAGCGCGAGGCCTTCGCCATCGGCTTGCGTGGTGGCGAAGGGGAACTTTTCTCCGGCGAATAGATCGGGGATGGGTTGCGCGGCAGCGGCTTTGATGACGGTGCCCTGATGCACGGCGGGGAGGAAGCCGGAGGTGAAGCAGCCGCGTCCATTGTAAGGCAGGCCGCGGGCGTCGGGCAGGACGATGAAGGTGGGCAGGTTGTCGGTGAGATTGCCCAGCGCATAGGAGATCCAGGCGCCCATGCAGGGGAAGCCGGGCAGGAGGAAGCCGTTGTTCATGAGGTAGGCGCTCTGGCCATGGAGGTTCGAGCGGCCCTGCATCGCCATGAGGAAGGCCATCTCATCCACCAGTTTCGCCTGCTCGGGGAAAAGCTCGCTGCACCACTTGCCGTTTTGGCCGTGCTGCTGAAAGGCGAACGGGCTTTTCATCAGCGCGCCCTGCATGCCGTTCGCACCTTCGATCTTGGTCTTCGAGCCGAGCGGCTGCCCGTCCATCCGGTCGAGCACCGGCTTGTGGTCCCAAGTATCCATCGGGCTTACGCCGCCATTCATAAAAAGTTGGATGACGCGCTTCACCTTCGCGCGATGATGGATGCCGCCATTCAATTCCGGCTTGGAAAACGGCGACGCCGCTGCGTCACGCGCGAGCATTTGCGACATGGCGATGCCGGCGAAACCGCGGCTGATGTCGGAGAGGAAGTCTCTGCGGGTGTGAAGTGGGGAGGTGTTCATGGGGGTCAGTGGTGGAGGCATTCAGCGAAGCACTTCGCCTTTCTTCGGGTCGGCAGCCGCATCGAGCACCTGCATCTGGCACACGGTTTTGAAACGCGCGTGGTCGGCGAACGCACATACGACTTTCTTGTCGCGTGTGACCTCGAAAACCATCGGCTGCTTGCCCTCGAAACCGTGACCGAGGTAGTTGCCGATGACGGTGTTTCCATTGGGCAGGCGATGGATTCCCATCGGGATGCGCAGCGGGTTGCCCGGGATTTCGTTCTCCGTAATCTGCCAGACGATCTTCAAGTTTTCGTCGAGTTCGACGATGCTCGTCTTGTCCCAAAGACTGACGATGAGATGCCCATTCGGCAGCTTCACGACTGCACCCGGGTGTCCGTCAAAGGGAACCTCCCGCAACTGCGCGCCGTCGGCATCGAGTTCCACTACCTTCATCTCATCCATGAGGCAGACCCAGTAGTGGCCGTCGCTCGTTCGCCGCGCTCCGCGAAACTGGTGGCTCACCTCCTTGGGCGATGACTTCACCGGCATCTCCTTCACCACCTTGCCATCGCGGCCCACGACGACGATGCGACCCGTGACGCACTCGGCCACCAGCACATTACCATCGGGCAGAGGCTGGCAGGAATGCACCAGCGCTTTCTCCGGCGCTTTGTATTCCCACACCACCTTCTTATCCATGGTCACCTCAACCGCGCCGGTAATCTGACTGAAGAGCACGTTGCCATTCGCCAGCATCCAGCAATCCTGCGGCGTCTTTGCCGGAAACTCCCATTCGATGTCGCCCTTGGCCGTGATGGTTTCACCGGGGATCATGGTTGGCTCCTAGCGGATCGGTTGGTGGACGGTGACAAGCTT
>JANOZA010000683.1:0-3996 GCA_031429155.1 Verrucomicrobiota bacterium
TGAGCGCGGCGATGCTGGCTCCCCACGTGAAGGTGATCGCGCCCTGGCGGATGGATGATTTTCGCGAGGAGTTCCCCGGTCGTGCGGAGATGATCGCGTATGCGGAGAAGCACAAAATTCCCGTGCAGGCGTCAGCGAAGAAACCCTACAGTTCAGACCGCAATCTCCTGCACATCAGTTTTGAGGCGGGGATTCTGGAGGACGTGTGGTTTGACTCCACGGCGAAGAACTGTCGTGACATGTATAAGCTGAGCGTTGCGCCTGAGGACGCGCCTGACAAACCAGAGTATGTGCAGCTTCTCTTTGAAAAGGGGAACTGCATCGGCCTCCAGGCGTCCGGCATAGCGGCCCTGGTGAAGAAGTTCAAACTCAAAACAACCGGCAGCATCACGCTCACCGGCAGCAAGGACAGCTACACGCTGCTGACGCCCTACGGCATTATGAAGGTGCTCAACGTCCTCGGCGGCCGCAACGGTTGCGGGCGCGTGGACATGGTGGAGAACCGCTTTGTGGGCATGAAGAGCCGCGGCGTGTATGAAACCCCTGGCGGCAGCATTCTTCACCTGGCTCACCGCCAGATCGAGAGCCTGACGATGGACCGCGAGGTCATGCACCTGCGCGACAGCCTTATTCCGAAATATGCCGCGCTGGTCTATAACGGATTCTGGTTCTCACCCGAGCGCGACGCTCTCCAGGCGTTCGTCACGGAAAGCCAGAAGTACGTGAGCGGCGAAGTGCGCCTTAAGCTCTACAAAGGAAACATCATGGCTGCGGGCCGGAGAAGCACGCAAAGCCTCTACGACGAAGCCATCGCCACGATGGAGAAGGATCCCACGCAGAGTTACAATCAGAACGACGCCACGGGTTTCATTTCCCTCAATGCCCTCCGCCTCAAGGCCAGCGCCCGGCGCGCGGCAAGGAAGAGGAAGTAATCGTGATGAAAGTCCTCTCGCACAGCTCACCGTCCTTCGCCTCCGCCCTCCGCAAGCTGGACCGCCGGCATATCCCCACGGTCGAACTTCAGGAATACGTTGGCGGCATTATCGCGGAGGTGAAGAAGCGCGGCGATGCGGCGCTCGTGGAATTCGCGGCGAAATTTGACGGCGCGAAACTCACGGCGAAATCGCTGGCAGTGACGCCGGCGGAATTCGTGGCGGCACAGAAGTCGGTGCCCGCGGACGTGAAGCGTGCCCTCGCGGCCGCACACAAGAACGTGCTCGCCTTCGCGAAACGCGGGCTGCGCAAGAACTGGAAGATGCGGAATGCGCAGGGAGCAGAGACCGGCGAAGTGTATCAGCCGTTCCAGCGCGTCGGCATTTATGTTCCCGGCGGCAGCGCGCCGCTCATTTCGACGGTCATCATGACCGTGACTCTCGCACAGGCTGCGGGCGTACCGGAGATCGTGGTCTGCACGCCCTGCGGGCCTGACGGAAAGGTGAACCCGGCGATGCTGGCGGCACTGAAGCTGGCGGGTGCCACGGAAGTCTATCGTGTCGGCGGCGCGCACGCCATTGCCGCCCTCACGTTTGGGACAAAGACGATCCGGCCCGTGGACAAAATCATGGGGCCCGGGAACAAATTCGTCGTGGAGGCGAAGCGACAGCTCTTCGGTGCCGTCGGCATAGACCTCCTGCCTGGTCCGAGCGAAGTGATGGTCATCGCCGACGACACGGCGAACCCGGCGTTCATCGCCGCCGATCTCCTCGCGCAGGCGGAGCACGGCAAGGACAGCCAGGTGCTCCTCGCCACGCCGTCGAAGAAACTTCTCGCCGCCGTGCAGCAGCAGATCGAGCACCAGCTCACCATTCTGCCGCGCGCGGACATTGCCCGGCAGTCCCTCGCCACCGGCGGCACGCTCGTTCACACCAAAGACCTCGCGCAGGCCGTGGCCATTGCCAACGACTGGGCGCCCGAGCACCTCAGCCTCGCGGTCAGCGCCAAAGACGAAGCCCGCCTCCTGCCGCAGATCCGCACCAGCGGGGCGATCTTCATCGGCAACTACAGTCCCGTGGCCGCCGGAGATTTTGTTGCTGGTCCGTCGCACACGCTGCCGACCGGAGGCGCGGGGAAGTCTTTCCCCGGCCTGACAGTGGACCAGTTCCAGCGCCGCACCAGCATCGTCCGCCTCAGCCAGGCAGCCCTGCGCCGCTCGGCCCCCATCATTGAGAAATTCAGCGAGATCGAGGGCCTCGCCGCCCACGGTCTGTCCGCCTCGCTGCGGGCCCGTGACTGAGGCGGGGCAGGGAATGGGGAAATGGAGAGGCACTCAAACTTTGACAGTCGGGGGAAATGCTGATAAATCCCGCGGCATCACCCTGCCGCCATTCATGAAATCTACTCTGTTTCGTCCGCGATTCCTGCCTGTTCTCACATTGCTGACACTGGCCCCGGCCTTTGTGATCGAAGCGGCTTCCTGGAAGAAGGAACCTCAGCCCCTGGTCGCCGGTTCGCTGAAAACAGGCCCTCGCTACGCGGTGACGGCGACGCCGGGATCGAATCTCGTTTTTGACTCCTCATGGCGCATCCTCTGGAGCGTGGATGGTGATAGTCTTACCGGGCACATCTGGAACCGGGCGAAGTATTTTGAGCGACTGGTCACCTACGCGCCGACGGCGGAAATGTTCCGCGTGGGCAGCGGATCGGCGCTGGTGCTGGATCCTGCATGGCACGTTACTTATTTCGTTTCGCCCGATGGACGTCTGCGGGCGATGCAAAAATCACCGTCAGGCTGGGTGATCACCGAGACGATCCCCGGGAACGTCACGCAAGTCCTTGGAGTGCATCCCGACTGGCATACGGTCTTTGCTTATGACGCAACGACCCGCTCGCTGCTCGCCGTTCACTGGAGTGCCGCGGACAACATGTGGAAGTCTGACGTCATCGCGACGGACCTTGGCGATGCACCGGTGGAAGGTGTGGTGGACGCTAAGCGCCACGTGCTCTACGCGACTTTTCAGAATGCACCAGCCCACGGTGTTCCTGCCGCCCCTGGCAGGCTCCAACCCTGGCCCCTGGTGGCGGCATGGTGGGATGGAACCGGATGGAAGTCCCAAGTCATCGCCTCGACGGGCGTCGCGCAGCGCCCGGCGCATGTCCCCGGCGAGGACCGCCTTTATTATACTGATCGCGCCGATCTGTCGGGTCTCCGCTCCTTCCGCCCCAGCCAGGGAAAGCTGATCGCGGGCGAGCGAAAGTTCATTCCCGATCTCCTGACAAAGGGGACGCACAGCGGCAGCACGACTCCCGTCTTTAGGGGCCATGCAGGCTGGCAGGGCGCACCAACTTGGGTGGATGACCAGCGCTATGCGGTCAATCTCGGCGTGCAGAATTACTTTCCGGGCTCGAACCTGGGCTCGAGCGCGAGTATTTCGAATGGGAGCCTCACACTCGTTGGAGGGACCCTTTCGGTTAATAATAGCTGGGCGATCCATAGTGTCGATAGCGCTTTGATTTGGCTCAATGCCGTCGGAGGTAATGCTATTCCCCCTCAGCCCTACGAGGCACCTCCCCACAACGTCGTGAGTGCTCATGTTCCGGTTTGGGAAACGCCCGAGCACGCCGCACCAGGTCTGCAACAGTTTCGAGCTCTCTACAGCGAGAAGCGCGGGGAGATCGTCCAGCAGCGCGTGTCTGAAGGTGAGTGGACGCAAACCCTGGCGCACAACTGGCAGTCTGTGGATCACGTTTATCAAATCCCCGGTGAAAACCGCTACTACCGCCTCGGTCCCGGCGTCGTGACAAGCCGTCGTCGTCACTACGAACTCACCGTTGTGCAGCAAGCGGCCACTGGCGCGATCGTCCTCGCGGCAGGCAACGCACCGGTGAACATTCAGGACGGCTCCATCTTTCAACTGAACGGCAATATCACCGGTAGCGGTGGACTGGCGAAGAACGGCGCCGGCACCCTGGCCCTTTCCGGGACCAGCACTTTCACTGGCGGGGTGTCGGTGAACGCTGGCCGACTCGTGCTCACGGGCACGACTCAGTCGCTGGTGA
>JANOZA010000684.1:0-27077 GCA_031429155.1 Verrucomicrobiota bacterium
AATGGTATGCTTCGCTCGCCGCCGGGTTTAGAATTGCTCCCAGATCAGCTTCCCGGCGAGCACGAGGACGGTGACCAGCAGCACCGGGCGGATAATAGCCGGGCCGTTCTTGATCACCATGCCCGAGCCAAGCTGCGCGCCGGCAAGCTGGCCCGCGATCATAACGGCGGCGACCTGGAAGACGACGCTGCCCGCCGCGAGGAAGACGGCGAGGGAGGCGAGGTTGCTCGTGAGGTTCATCACTTTCGTGAATGCCGTGGAGTGGCGCAGATCCATTCCAGCGAAGAGCACGCAGGCGAGCGTCCAAAACGATCCGGTGCCGGGACCGAAGAACCCGTCGTAGAATCCCAGCACCGATCCCCCGAGCAGCGCGAAGGTCACGGGGGAGAGTCTGGCTTGGCTTTTCACCGCCCCCATGCGCGGGCTGAGCACGGTGTAGATGGCGATGGCGATGAGTAGCCAGGGAATGAGGCGCTTAAGAAACGCAGTGTCCGCGCGCCCCACGGTCCATGCACCGAGTGCGGCGAAAACGAGGGTGACGAGCACGCCGGTGCGGACATCCCGCCAGTGAATGAGGCCGGCGCGGGAATAGTTGCGCACGGCGAGCGCGGTGCCGCAGCAGGCCTGCATTTTATTCGTGCCGAGAGCCGTCTGCACCGGCAACCCGGCCCAGAGCAGGGCAGGGATGGTGAGCAGTCCGCCGCCGCCGGCCACGGCATCAATGAAGCCTGCCGCGAGCGCGCAGAGGAGCAGCAGCAGGTAGTGCCAGACTTCCATCAGGCCGGCTTACACTACTTTCGTAATGCCTGGACGCGGCATCGGTGTGGGCACAAACTTGGAGTCCCATTTCAGATCATCCGGCGCGAGATCCTCTTTGGAATTAACGATCTGATCCCAGGTGAGTCGCTTGCCGGTGTAGGCGGAATTGCGGCCCATGAGACCGAGGAAGGTGCTGTGGCACATCCAGTCGCCGTCGTAGATGGGCTGGCCTTTGCGCAGGGCTTCATACATGAGGACGTGCTCGTTCACATACATGTTGTTGTCCTCGTCTTTTTTGAAGCGCCACGCGTTTTCGCCGGTGATCATGACCCGGTCGCCGCTGATGACGCAGGTGCCTTTGGTGCCGATGATGAAGTCCGCGTTTTCGTTGTCGCAGCCGGGAGTTTGACGGCTGCTCACGGTGCCGTAGCTGCCTCCACCGAAGTCATAGACGCAGGAGAAGTGGTCGAAAATATTGTAGCCCTCCGCACCCTCAAACGGCACCTGACGACCGCCGTTGGACATGCAACTCACCGGATCCTTGTCGCCGAATGCCCAGCCGACCTTGTCCACGCTGTGAATTGCCTGCTCGACATAGCCGTCGCCGGAGAGCCAGGAGAAGTTGTACCAATTTCGCACCTGCCATTCCACATCGCTATACTCAGGCTTGCGCGCGGCGGGGAGGGACATCGGTTTCACCGGGCCTGTGTAGTAGGTGGCGTGGTAGTGAATGATTTCGCCGATCGCACCATCCAGCACACGCTGCATGGCGGCCATGCGCGACGCGCTCTTTCGCCAGCAAAAGCCGGCAACGACTGACTGGCCATTGGCCTTCGCCTTGCGTGCGGCTTCGAGCACCATGCGGACACCGGGAGCGTCGGTGGCCATCGGCTTCTCGCAGAAGATGTGTTTCCCGGCTTCCACCGCGGCTTTGAACTGCACGGGACGGAATCCCGGCGGCGTAGCGAGGATTACCAAATCAATGCCGCTCTCCAGCACTTTTTGATATGCATCCATGCCGGTGAACTTCCGTCCATCGGCGACGTTCACGCGGTCCTTAAACTGATTCTTGAGCGTCCCCAGACTTGATTCGATGGACTGACCGAAGACATCGCCGGCGGCCCACAGTTCGACGTTCGAGTCTGCGGTCATGGCATCTCCCGCAGCTCCGGTGCCGCGTCCTCCACAGCCGACGAGACCGACTTTGAGGCGGCGGTTGTCAGGAGCGTCCTTGCCCCTGGTGATGGATGGCGCGGCGAGCACGACGGCTCCGGCGGCAGTGGCGGATTTCAAAAAAGAGCGTCGGTCAGAAGTGTGGATTTGATTCATGCGGTGTTTGGAGTGGGTGTGAAGTTACGCGCTAAAGGGAAGGGGATTACTGCGGTTTCGCGGGCGGTACTGATACTTTTTCTTCCGGCTGTGCGCCGGGGGCAGGCAGAGGATCAGAGAGAGTCGTGGGGGCGGTGGTTGCGGGCTTGAGCGATTCGTAGAACTCCTTGCGGGATTTCGTGACCCGATTGACCTCGCCGAGGAAATAGATGTTTCCGTCCCCCCGGATGGCCACGCGAATGACGAGCATAGGAGTATCGGCGAAGAAAAACTGGATTTGGTGCGTGGCATTGCCGCGGCCCGGCGGGGGGTCGCCCTCCAGTGGCATTATGCGCGGTGCCATGCCTCTGGCCTTGGCCCATGCACGGATGGAGCTCATCACTCTGGGTAGATCCTCCAGGTCCTTTTGCTCATCCTCTGAGTCCGTCGTCAGCGCTCCAGAACTGGTGGTTTCCCAAATCTCCGAACCGATGGTGGTCAGACTGGCGAACAATTGCTCATTGGTGCGCGCCTCGGTCTTGGCTGCACGCAAGTAGTACCAAATCCCTGTTCCAAAAAGTCCTCCGATGACCAGCATGACCACGAAAGATCGCAGCGCCGAGGTCACGCGACGGGGTTCCTCCTGAGGCTCTGGTGGCAACATCCGGCGCCGGGACTCGACCGGCACAGCGTGCGCAGGCGGCCCGGGCAGATTACGGTTCCTCGATTCGGGCAGATTCGTTTTCATCAGGGCGCATTGAAGGAGAGGCTGAGCGCGGTGTAAAGTGCCGGGAGACATGAAATGAGCGCTGCCGTCGCTTTCAAATCCCTTGTGTCCCGACGGACTATTGAGTTCTTCCCCCCATGTCATCGTTACCCCGCGCCGCCGTTCTCTGGCTGCTGCTGTGCCCCGTTGCGGCCCAGGAGTCCCCAGCGCCGTCGGTGCAGACATTTGCGGGTCCCGAAATGGCTGGTCAGACGGTGGCGCTGGCCACAGACGACCGTGGACGGCTATATCTTTCCTGCACTCAGCGGTGGCTCCGCGACGCGGCCAGTCCGGAAATGAGCGAAAGCGCTGTCTGCCTTACTGACCGTGATGGCGATGGCCTCGCGGATACGCGCGCCCTCATCGCCGATGGCTTCAATGCTCCGCTGGATGGCCCCGCCGGCGGGATACTGCCCCTGCATTCCGGCGGTGTGCTTTTTGGCTGCTCTCCCACTCTCTGGCGGCTGGCGGATGACGACGCCGATCTCCGCGCCGACCGGCGACTGCCGTTGCTGTCAGGATTTGGCGCAAACCCGGGCCTGTCCATGTCAGGCTTGCGCGCCATTACCGAGGGACCGGATGGCTGGATCTATTTCACTGCCACCGCGCGAGGCTGTCACGTCCAGACAGCCGAGGGACCGCGATATGCAGTCCACGACAGCGGCGCCGTTTTCCGCTGCCTCCCTGACGGTTCTAATTTGGAAATGCTCGCCACAGGTTTGCACGACCCGGCAGGTATCGCCGTGGACGGACGATGTCGAATCTTTGTAGCCGACGCCGCACCTGACCAGTCCTTCACGCGCATACTGCAGGTGCTGCCGGGCGCGGACTTTGGCTGGAGCTCCACGCTGCCCGGGCGCGTTGTCTTCACGTCCGGAAATCGCCCCGCGTGGATGCTGCCGGAGTTGGGCATCATTCCAGGCCGGGCCACGGGACTCATCATCGCACCCGTTCTCAATGAAACGATGCGTCTGCCGGCTCTCCTCATGGCGGATGGCCGGACTGGCGGTGGCGTCATTCCACTCAGGCTCACGGAAAGCGACACCGCGCTGAGCGTGGCCGCAGGCACGCCGCTTTGGCAGGGCGGCGCGGTTTCCGGACTGACAGCAGCCCCGGACGGTTCCCTGCTTTGGGCAGATTGGGGCGCAGGATTTTCCGCCCCCGCTACCAGCCGCATTCTCCGGCTGGGGCCGTCAGGGAATGTGTTGCCATGGAAAGCATCCGCTGAACTGCTGGCCAATTCGCTGCAATCAAAAGACCTTCCGGCGCTGCTGGAGGATGCCCATCCACTGGTGCAGCGCCGCGCACGCGAGGCTCTAGCCGCGCGGGGATTCCTTGAGGCATTGGATCCCTTCACTAGAACTGCCAAGCGCTCGCGCTCCCTTTCGGCCCGGCTCAACGCCCTGTGGGGTCTCGCCTCTTTGGCCCGCAGCGAGCCGGTGCTTTTGAATGAAGTGCTGCTCTTTTTCACTTCCGCTGAGCCCGACATCCGTGCGCTTGCGGTCCACATAACGGGTGAACTCCAGGGCGATGTGCCGGCTGGCAGCATCCTCGCCATGCTGCGCGACGAATCGGTGGATGTGAGGACTGAGGCCGCGCTGGCCATTGCCCGACTGCATCCTCCCGCCAGTGCCAATGCCCTCAAAGAGGCGCTCGTCGCCTGCAGTGACGAGGAGCCGTTTCTCCGCCATGCGCTAACCTATGCCCTCTCCCGTGTTCTACTGCCCGCGGAAATCACCGTGATCGGCTCCGATGCGTCGTCGTTGCGGGTCAAAGCGGCAGCCGTGCAGGCTTTGCGGATGCGCCGCTCTGCGGAACTGGCTGCATTCCTGAATGATGACGAGCCGGCCATTGTGCGCTCTGCGGCGGCTGCGATCACCGACGGCGGCGTGACGCCCGCGTTTCCAGCACTCGCCTTGTCGCTCGGGCGATGCGCGGAGCATTCTGCGCTCATCGAACCAGGCTTTGTCCGGAGCACTCTCCTGGCCGCGCATTATTGCGGCACTGCGGAGGCGGCTGAAGTCGTCGCTGATTTTGCAGGCTTGGCCCCTGAGAAAGTGCCGGCGGAACTTCGCGCCGCAGCCATTGCCGCCCTCTCCGCGTGGGATGTGCCCGCTGTAAAAAACCCTGTGCCTGGCAGCATCGAATCTCCGCTGCCGCGTCCGGCCGGCATCGCCAGGCCTCATCTGCTCCGCCTTCTGCCGGACGCCGCGCGCACTCAGCCTGACGCGGACAAACTCGCCGCTGCTATCGCAGACACGAAACTCAGCGACGCTGAGCGCATTGAAGCCCTCCAGCAACTTGCCGCGCTCCAGCCGGCCAAAGCCCTCGAACTCTCCCGCGCCATGATGCCTGGTCATGGCACCGCAGCACTCCGGGCCTCGGCGCGCACCACTATCATGAGGCTCGACGCGAATGCCAGCTACACTCAACTCAACGAAGCCATTGCCACCGGATCGCCGCAGGAAATGCAGGCGGTCATCTCTGTCGCCAGGCGATTCGATTCCAAACATGCCGAAGCCGCATGGCTCGATCTCGGGAAACATTTCCTCAGCGGCCGCATCGCCTCTGAGGCTCGACTGGAAGTGCTCGAAGGTCTCACTCAGCGCGACGTTGCCACGCGCGGCAAATTCCGCCGTCTGCTGGAAGCGGTCGAAGCCTCATACGACGAAGACGCCGATCCCCTGGCGCGCTGGCGCCTCTGCGAATCCGGCGGCGATCCTGACAAGGGACGCGTCGTCTTCGAAACCAGCATCGAAGCCAACTGCACCGCCTGTCATTCACTGCGCGGACACGGCGGCACCAGCGCGCCGGAACTCGACAGCGTGGCCTCCCGGCTAAACCGCGAACAGCTCCTCGCGTCCCTCATCAGACCCTCCTCACGCATCGCCACCGGCTATGGAGAAGTGACCGTCACCCTCGACGACGCCACCAGCCATCACGGCATCCTCCGCCAGCGAGACGACGCCCTGGTGCTCCTCGCCACCCCGCTCGGCCCCCGCCGGCTTCCTGCCGCTTCGGTGCAGTCGCTCTCGCCTCCCGTCAGCCCCATGCCCTCCATGGCCACGCTCCTCACCCCGCGGGAAGTCCGCGACCTCCTGGCATGGCTGGAAACGCTGAAGTGACTACTGCCGCGCTGTGCCGTCCGGGTTCACGAACTCCGGGCCGCGTTCTCCGTCGAACGCCTCACGCAGCCTCTTGTCACTGCTGCTCTCGGTCCGCCGAATGACGGATGGCGCCACCCTTTCACCAAGGTTCCTTCTCAGAGCACGACCCGCCAGCCACTGCTCCCACGTATAGCGCTTCTCCGGTTTGATGATGATTGGTGTTTCAGACATTGTGAATGGCGGGGCATTGGTTCACGGCACTTCTTCGGCAAGCGCGGCAGTCACTTCCTTCTTCATAGCCTGAACGCTCTGGATACAGTCATAAGCCGGCAGCGCAGCGATGCGTTCAACCTCCAGCCAGTCCACGGTCAATCCACCTGCCAGGGCTGTTGCCAGCAATTTTCGCGCGCAGTCCTCTGCCGCTGCATTCGGCCCGGTCCAGCAGCGCGCAGCAAAAACGCGCTCCACAATAAGATCCTCTACCGGCTGGAGCACCACAGAACCCAGAGGGGTATCCATTGAGGCGTAGTCGCTGGTGGCAAAAGTCTCCACCGCTCCCAGCAAATCCACAAAAAGTCCGGCCACTTTCCAGGTCCGCGGCCCGCCTGGTCCCGCTCCGCACGCTATCATCGCCCGGGCCTGGTCCGCTGGTCCCGGCAGATGCGGGCCGCTCCAGCAAATATCCACATCGCCTGACATATACGCGCCATCGGTGTAGAATTCGATCGCGGATCCGCCCACAATCACTGGCGCAAAACCCGCCTGCCGAAAGACTCCGGACACGAGTGCTGCCAGCAGCAGTGCTTTTACACTGGCATCTTTCTCCGACTCAATGCGGCGCAGCGCCTCCCGGGTTTCCTCTGAGATCATCCCGTGTCTTTAAGGCCGAATTGCCCGGCGGCAACGGCTACCGGTCGCACTCGCCCATCACGAAATCCAGGCTGCCCAGAATCGCCGGCACGTCGCTCACCATGTGGCCGGGCAGCAACTCGGAGCAGATGCTCAGATTCACAAAGGACGGAGCCCGGATCTTCAGACGGTAGGGCACGCCGCCGCCTTTGCTGTAAATGTAGAAGCCCAGTTCGCCCTTCGGATTCTCATGGCCGAAATACACTTCACCCGCCGGAGCTTCAATGCCCTGCGTCGCGATGATGAAATGGTGGATTAGCTCCTCCATGCTCATCAGCACGCGATCCTTCGGCGGCAGCAGCCCCTTCGTGTCGCCGTAGTTGATGGGGCCGTCCGGGAAATTATTGATCACCTGCATCAGAATGCGGTGTGACTCCCGCATCTCCGCCATTCTGACGAGATACCGGTCATAGCAATCACCCACGCTGCCTAGCGGCACGTCGAAGTCATACTTCTCGTAGCCCAGATACGGATGCGCCTTGCGCAGATCGTAGTCCACGCCCGCCGCCCGCAGGTTCGGCCCGGTGATCCCGTAGGCGATGGCGCGCTCTTTGGTGATGACCCCGATGTCCTTCGTGCGGTCGAGAAAGATCTTATTCCGCGTCAGCAACTGATCAATCTCATCAATCTGCTTCGGCAACTCATCGAGGAACTTCCGCAGCGCCGCCATGAACTCCGGGCTCACATCCCGCGTGTGACCGCCGATGCGCGTGAAGCTCGTGGTGAAGCGCGCGCCCGTCAGCAACTCACACAGATTATAAATCTTCTCCCGCTCGTAGAACGTGTAGAGGAAAACCGTCATTGCTCCCGTATCCATGGCGAACACCCCGGCACCCAGCAGGTGGGAGGATATGCGCGCCAGTTCGCAGCACAGCACGCGCAGCGCCTGACCGCGTTCCGGCAGCGTCCAGCCCAGCAGTTTCTCCACCGCGCAGGCATAGGCCACGTTGTTCGCCAGTGGCGCCAGATAGTCCAGCCGGTCCGTGTAGGGCACGAACTGATTGTAGTGCATGTTCTCCGCGATCTTCTCATCGCCGCGGTGCAGGTAGCCGACATCGGGAATCGCCTTGCTGATGATCTCGCCGTCCAGTTCCAGAATGAGCCGCAGCACCCCGTGTGTCGCCGGGTGGGACGGACCCATGTTCAGCACCAGCTTCTCCCCGATCATGTCGGACGTAGCCTGCTGATATTCTTCTAGCTGATTCTCCGCGCGGGTGGCGGCATCGGGTGCTTCGATCTCTCGAATGGTGGTACTCATAGCGTGGGAGGTCCGGCGGCACTGCGCACCGGTCCGGGAAGCCGGAGTCATAGGAGCACGCCCCGGAGCGGCAAGGCGGTTTTTGCAGGGAAATTCCTTGTCGGCGTCAGCGGGTGACGGGAGGTCCGGCGGCCAGGGGGACTGGCGGGAAGGGAACGGCTACGGCAACGGCACGGCGCGGCGCTCCCGTCCGGCGAAGCGTACGAGTTCCGTATAACCTGCGGCCTGTGCGAGGGTAATGGCGGCGGGGAAGGCTCGGCCCACTTCGCCGGGCGCGTGGGCGTCAGAGTTGATGGTAAGGGGGATGCCGGCGCTGTGGGCGAGTTTCAGGAAGTCAGGCGCGGGATACATTTCCTGGACGTCCTTGAAGAGCCCGGCGGTGTTGAGTTCGATGGCGATGCCAGCCTCCGCGACGGCGGCGATGGCGGGTTCGTAGTAGCGGCGGAGGTCCCCTGCTGGACGATGGCCGAATTTCTTTATCAAGTCGGGGTGGCCCATGATGTCGAAGTATCCGCTGCGCGCGGCACTGGCGAAGAGTTGCCAGTAACGGTCCCATGCCTCCTCGGCACCAAAGTCTGTGAAGCGCTGCTTTTCCGCCGGGTTGTCGAAATTCCATGCCCCGATGTAATGGACGCTGCCAATCAGGTAGTCCCACGGGGAGCGGGCGGCGAGAGATTCGATCCAGCTTTCGCCGCCTTCGATCCAGTCCACCTCCAGAGCCATGCGCACCGGCATGTCGCCAGCGGCGGAGCGCGCGGCGGCGATCCATTCAAAATACAGCGGGAGTTCTTCGGCGAGCATCCTCCAGTTGTCGAAATACGACGGCATCGGGCTGTGATCCGAGAATCCGATTTCGGTGAGGCCGAGTTCTTTCGCTCGCGCGACGTATTCCTCCGCTGTGCCGCTGGCGTGGCGGCAGAGCGGCGTATGCATGTGGTAGTCGGCAGCCATGACTCAGAGTCGTGTGGGGTGATCAATGAACTCCCAGGGAAGTTTGTGCCTGGCCGCCAGCCATGCCGCGGCGGCCTTAACGCCAAAGGTCTCGGTGGCGTAGTGGCCTCCGTAGAGGAGATTGACGCCGAGTTCCTCCGCTGCGGTGTAGCTCCAGTGCGGGCCTTCGCCGGTGATGAACGTGTCCACGCCAGTGGCGGCGATGGATGCGATTTCCGATCCTGCGCCGCCGGTGATGATGCCCACCTCGCGCACTTTTTCCGGCCCGCCGGCACAGACATGTACCGGCCCGCCGACGGCGGCGGTGAGTTTCTTGACGAGCGCAGTACGTGTCAGATTCACTTTGGCGCGGAGGCCGACTTTGAGTTCTTTGAAGTCGAAGAACGGCGTGGTCTTCGTGATGCCGAGAGCTTTGGCGAGGAGTGCATTGTTGCCCAGTCGGGGGTGGACATCGAGCGGCAGGTGGGCGCTGTAGATGGCCATGTCCGCGTGCATCGCCGTGCGGATTTTTTCGAAGACACTGCCAGTGATGCACTGCGCACCGCTCCAGAACATGCCGTGATGCACGAGGAGCAGGACCGGTCCTGATTTTTCCACCGCGGCCCTCACTACGGGCAGGCAGGCATCCACCGCTGCGATGATCCGTTGCACTTTTCCGCTGCCATTTTGCAACTGGAGGCCGTTGAGCGCGCCGGAGTAGTCGGGAATGGCGCGGATGTTCAACTCCGTGTCGAGTTGCGCGACGAGTGTGGAAAGATTCGCTGGTTTGCTCATGGTTGCTGACGCTTGAAGACGTATTTTTTGTCGCGGCTGCCGACGAGAGGCGGGATTTTGTCGCGCTCGAAGGCGCCGTAGCCTTCCTTGAGGTTCGTCCAGAAGGAATACCATTCGTTCGCTTTCTCTTTTTCCAGACGTTCGGCAGTCATGCGGAAGGGGAAGACATGGACCTGAAATTCGTCCTGACCGCCGCGCAGTGCGGCCTCGACGAGGAGGTAGATGATTTCGATTTGGGGATCGGTCATGGCGAAGCACCCGATCGAGACATCGCTGCCATGGACCATGATGAAATCACCGGTGCGGCCGAGCGATTTATCGAAGGCGTTGGGATAACCAATGTTGAAGGCCAGATGGAATTTAGAGTCTGGTTTGAGCTGCCGTGCGCCGACGTTATAGAATCCTTCGGGAGCGATGCCGTCCCCTTTTTTCAATTTGGGGCCGAGCCGCTGTCCGCCATAGGTCGCGATGCGATAAGAGCCGAAGAGCCGGTAACGCCCGCCGATGTGATCGCGCATCCAGAGTTCAAGCTCCCTGCTTTCCTTGAAAATACGGATGAAGACCGGCGCGCCTGGTTTGAAGCCGGATTTCTTTACCTGATTGATCAGCGTGGGCGAGACGCGCTCCTTGATCTGCGCGACGCGGGATGTCTGCGGAGTGCCCTTGGCGCGGGCGACCCGGAGGTAGAGAAAGAATGACAGGACGAGGAGTCCGATCAGAACGATGCCGAATTTATGCAACATGCGCGCAGCGTGTGAGGGCGCGAAATGTTCTCAAGCGCGGTTACGGCGCGGCGCCGGTTTGCTCGGCAATGAGACGCTCCAGGCTGAGGTCGGCGTTTTCTCCCGTGGCCCGGCTGACTTCCGTGCCGCCATTGTAAATAACCCACGCCGGCAGTTCTTCGATGCCGGCCTTTTTGGCGAGATCCGGCTCAGCATCCAGATTGGCGACGGCGACCATCGCGCGGTCGCGAACACGCTGGGCCAGGGAGTCGAGACCGCGGGACATGCGGGCACCGGCTGCATTGCCGCGTTTGGTAAAGAGAGCGACGAGCACCGGCGCATTGCGACGCGCCGTGGAGAGGTTTTCGGCGGTCAACTCATATACTTTGCCCGCTACGGGTTTGGCGGGTGTGCCGCTGAAGAAGCCGCCCGGAAGGTCCGTGGCGAAGATCAGGAGCGCGAGCACTGTGGCTACGCCTCCCGCGATCCAGAGAAAGCCTTTATCTGATTTCATAATGTAGTTCAGCGATTGAGGGAACGGGTGATGCCATCGGCGATGGCGCGGGCGACCCGGTCCTGATAGGCCGCGGTCGTCAGCAGGTTTCGCTCGGTTTTGGAGGACAGGAACCCACACTCGACAAGTGCAGCCGGGCAGACGGTGCGGCGCAAGACGCTAAAGCCCGAGCACTTCAAGCCTCGGTTCGGCGTGGTGGTACGGGAGTCGAGGGTGCGGTGAATGGAGGACGCGAGGGTCGCGCCCCGGGCACCGCAGTAGTAGGTTTCGATGCCCCGTCCTTCGCGTTCAGAATCAGCGTTGCAGTGAATGCTCACGAAGATGCTTTTTCGGAAACTATTCGCCACAGCAGCCCGGCTCTCCAGCGAGCGATAGATGTCGCTGCGGCGGGTCATGGCAGTCGTGACGCCCCGGGCCTTTAGAATGGCCTCGACCTTTCGAGCGATACTCAGAGTCAGCGTTTTTTCGGAGACTCCCGCCCATCTTGCTCCTGCATCCCTGCCTCCGTGCCCGGGATCCAGAACGACTACAGTCCCCGCTTTGGCTTCAGGACAGAAGAACCCGCCCATAAAGAGGGCCGCAATGACGAGGAAGCGGGTGAATTGCATGGCAATAAGGAGGCTATTTGTATAATTACCATAAAAATGCAGGATTATCAAGAAGTTTTTATAATTCCTCGGTACAAAACAACTTGGATTTCCGGCGGCCCTCATTCAATGATTCTCCATTCAAGTTCCTCATGCACCTCAAGATACTCGTCATCGGTAAGCCCTCGCTCGATTGGGCGCGCGGAGGAATCGCGGACTATTTCCAGCGGCTCACCCGTTATACGAAGGCCACGCTGGACTATTTGAAGGAAGGCACCGCTGCGCAGAACAGCGAGCGGCTTATAAAGGCGTCCGTCGGCAGCCGCCGCATCGTGCTGGATGAACGTGGCAAACTGCACACCACCGCCGCCGCGCGCCTCGCTGTGGATCGCTGGGAGCAGGATGCCGGTATAAAGTCCGTCGCTTTTATCATCGGCGGCGCCGACGGCCACACGGATGCTCTCCGCAGCGAGGCGGATGAAATGTGGGCGCTGAGTCCGCTGACGCTTCAGCACGAACTCGCTCTCGTGGTGCTGCTGGAGCAACTTTACCGCATCCACACCATCAAGCGCGGCGAGCCCTATCACCGCTGAACCGCCTCCGGGCGCGATTTACTTCTCCCTCGACAAGCCGAAGGCGGCGGCGAATGAGAATTCGGCCATGCGCATCTTCGACCGCTACATTGCACGGCAAATCCTTGTCTCGACCCTCCTCGCGGTCGTGGTTCTGAGCGTGGTGCTCGTGATGGGGCAGGTGTTCAAAAAACTCCTCGATCACCTCGTGGAAGGCGTGCTGCCGCTCTCGGTGATATTCGAGTTCATGGCCTGTGCGTTCGGGGCTTCGCTGAGCTACACGCTTCCGTGGGGACTGCTCACCGCGGTGCTCCTTACCTTCGGCAGGCTTTCCGCTGACAACGAACTTATCTCCATGCGCATGGCCGGCCTCAGCCTGAGCCGCATTTGCCTGCCGGTTTTCGTGGTCGCCGGAGCGTGCTCGGCGCTTTGTTTCTGGGTCAACACCGTGGTTTCGCCGATTTCGCTGAAAGCCATAGACCAGATGACGAAGCAGGCTGTCATTCGTGATCCCCGCGTCATTTTTGCCCCGGACAAAGTCCTCGATAAGATCCCAGGGCGCCTTCTCTATGTGGGTGACCGACAGGGGGACGAACTCCAGAATGTGCAAATCGTTCAGATCGGGGACGGTGGGGGGAATGGCTCGCCCGGACGCCCCTCCGGCATCATCTTCGCCAAAGAGGGACGCCTCATCACCGACGGCATGATGGAGCGCCAGGCGATCGAATTTGGCTCGAAAGGGAACACCTATTTCATCCGGGATGAATCCTCGCCCTTGAGCAGTGAAGAGCGCGGGACACTCACGGCCCCGGAACTCGCGGCGCGGGAAGCCAAACTGGCTGCGGAAGCCGAGGCGCCGCCGCACATCTTCGACTTTGGCACCACGGTGTCGGACATGCCCATCAGCCTGAAGGCGATCATGGAAAAGTCCGGACGGGTCCGTGTATCCGTGCTGAGCATGTCCGAACTCAGCGCCAGTGTCGCCGACCCCCGCTCCCTTCAGCGGCAGCACCCAGGGGTAGAAGTGCCATCGCAAGCAGATCTCCGAGTGGAATACCATCAGCGGCTCAGTTTTTCCTTCGCTTGTTTTGTTCTCGCTCTCGCGGGCATTTCGTTTGGCATCTCAGCACAACGCCGGGAGACATCGTCAGGCTTCGTTCTCAGTCTCACGGTCGGCATCGGCTATTTCTCACTCAATCTTCTCGGCGGCATGATCAGCCGGAAGCCGGAGTACGTCCCTCACCTCTGGACCTGGCTGCCGAATATTGTCTTCGGCGTCCTTGGACTTTTGCTGTTCCGGCGGGCTCAGAGAAGGTGATGCCGGGAGCGACTTCCGGCAGGGCTTTTCACTTGTCGCCGCAGAGGCCACCCGCATCGTGGCCGGGATTGTCAGAAATGCCCGCTTCCCCTCCCGCTCCTCATCCTGCGCCGCGATCCGCGGAGGCATGGGCATGGCTGGATGGCGGAAAGGACGGGGTTTTTTCCGCTGTGGGATCCTTCGCGAAAGCTGCGTCACCACCGGGACAGGGGATGGCGTTTTATGTGAATGATTTTGCGCTGAGCGACCCCGAGCCCTGGCGCATCGCCGCCAGTGATGCGCAAACTGCGGCCCATGAAGCGGCACCGCCGGTCATCGCATGGGAAGCGCCGTCCAGCGATGAATTTCGCGCCGTCTTTGACGAACTCATGGCGTCTGTCCGCAGTCGGGAGATTCTTAAGGCCGTCCCCGTTGCCGCTGCCTCCGGTAGCATAACTTCCGGCGACCTCGCCGCGTGGATGCGCTGCGTTCTGCGCCGTCCGCAGGTCGAAGCCCAGGGCCACGCCTTCGCGTGGATGGATGCCGATGCCGGATTCGGCGGGTTCACGCCGGAGATCCTTTTTCAACTCGACGGACGGCGTCTCACCACGATGGCCCTCGCCGGGACCACGGACGCGGCCCACGTCGCGGAACTCAACGAGCGCCCAAAACTGGGACGGGAACACTCCGTCGTCGTGGACGAACTCCAGCGCCGCCTTTCGTCGCTCGGCGAAGTGAAAACCGGAAAGCGCGAGGTAGTCCGCCAGGGCAACATCCGACACCTCCGCACTTCGTTGGAAGTCACACTCGCGGAGCCCCCCGTTGGCGAGGCGCTCAACGACATCATCCGGCTCCTCCACCCCACGCCAGCGTTGGGTATTTCGCCGCGCACGGATGCCAGCACCTCGCTGCTCACACGTTGCCGCCAGCGCATGGGCACGCCGGCAATGTTCGGCGCGCCATTTGGTGTCGCATGGCCCGGCGGCGCACTTTTCGTCGTCGCCATCCGCGGCGTCTTCTGGCAGGACGACCGCATTTCGCTCCCCTCCGGCGGAGGACTCGTCGCCGGCAGTGAGTTCGACGCCGAGTGGGCCGAACTAGAACTCAAACGCGCATGGGTCCGTCGTGCGCTAGGCCTCGATCCGCCATGAGCCTCCCGTTCCCCGCCGCCGTCATCCAGGCTGTGCTCAATGCCGGCGTCGGTGAATTCGTCATCTGCGCCGGCGCCCGCAACAGCGCCCTCGTCGTCGTCCTCGCCGCTCTCGGCGATAAAGTCAGGCTCTGGCAGCATTTCGATGAACGTGCCGCAGGCTTCTTCGCCATCGGCCGCATCCGCGCGACGGGAAAGCCCGTCGCCGTCGTCACCACAAGCGGCACCGCCGTCGCGGAACTGCTGCCTGCCGTGATCGAGGCACACTATCAAGGCTTGCCGCTCGTGGCGCTGACGGCGGATCGTCCCAAATGCTACCGTGGCAGTGGCGCCCCGCAGGCGATTGAGCAGGCGGGGTTGTTTGGAAACTATGTAGTCGAGTGCTTCGATGCTGATTCGCTGGTTCCGGATTTTTCCAATTGGTCATGGGATGCTCCGATTCACCTCAACGTATGCCTTGAAGAATTGGCGGTCGGTTCCCCTACCGCTATGCGCGAGGCGGCGGGAGACTTAAACCCAATGACGCGAGACAGCCCGCGGATAATTTTCCCGGAGGATTTTATCTATGATGCATTGCCTGCCAGTGCCCATAAAGCTGTGATAGTTGGGGAACTGCTGCCGTCTGAAATTGAAGGTGCCGCATTGCTGGTCGCCGGCTTTGCCGCTCCCATTTTTGCAGAAGCGGCCTCGGGGTTGCGGGACCTGCCGGAATTGTCATCGCTGATGCTCCGGTGTGGGGAGGGCTCGCTGCGGCACCTTCCGGTTACGCAGTTACTGCGGGTGGGTGGCGTTCCCAGCAGTCGCTATTGGCGGGACTTGGAAGACCGAATGAACACGGTGGTGATGCACTGCTCCCGGTCTGGATTTCCTGGATTGGCCAGAGCGCAGGACGTAGTGGAGTTTTGGACCGGGCAGGGAAATTTCGATCTTGAAGAGGATTTCATACCGCTGGGCAACTTTCTCGCCCGCGACGCCGCGCTCTACGCCCGGCTCGGTGTAATCCTCACACAATTCCCTAACTCCGAGCCCGCACTCTTTCGCAGGCTCTCGCAGGTCATCCCTCAGGGCGCGACGGTCTTCACCGGCAACAGCCTTGCCGTGCGCGAGTGGAATCTCTGCGCGGAATATGGCCGCGGGCATCGTGTGCATGTGCTGCGCGGTGCGAATGGCATTGATGGCAATCTCAGCGCGTTCCTCGGCATTGCGGCGGATAAAGAGGAAGCCTGGTGCGTCACCGGTGATCTCACGGCGCTTTACGATCTTTCCGCGCCGTGGATGCTGCCTCAGTTGTCCGCGGGCCGCCGGCGCTTCGTCGTCATCCAGAATGGCGGCGGCAAGATATTCTCCCGCCTCCCATCGCTGAAGGGGCTCAACGAGAGGGAGCGCACGTTGATGGAGAATCCCCACAACATCAGTCTGCGCGGCTGGGCGGAAATGTGGAGCATGGATCACGTCACCGGCGGTGGCGAAATCCTCGACGAACTCAGCGCGCTGGCTGATCACGCGGTCATCGAACTCCATCCCGATTCTGAACAGACCGAAGCCTTCTGGCAGGCATGGGCCGAGGCGGAAAAGGAAGTCTGGTCATGATCCACTTCCTCCATGGAAACGCCGGACTTCCGGACGATCTCATGCCGCTGGTGCTCGCCACCGGCCAGCCGTTTCACGCGTGGCATCTCTGGCGCACGCTGACGGATCATCCGGTGGCTAACTCCTTTGATGGATTCGCCAGGTTCTTAAATGACACTGCTGTAAGCGACACCCACCGCCCGCGCGTGCTCCTCGGTTATTCTCTTGGCGCGCGCCTCGCGCTCCATGCGCTGACAAACCAGCCGCAACTCTGGGACGCCGCCATTCTCATCTCCGCGCATCCCGGCCTGCGCACGGATAAAGAGCGCGCCGTGCGGCTTACGCAGGATCATGCCTGGTCGGTGAGCTTCCTCCGCGATCCGTGGCCTGACGTGATGGCTGAATGGAACGCACAGCCCGTCTTTCGTAGCTCGACATTCCAATGTCGAGTGGAGCGCGCAGACGGAGCACTCGACTTTGGAAAGTCGAGCTACCTCGAATCCTGGCGCCGAGAGATCGCCCATGCCTGCGACGTCTGGTCGCTCGCGCGGCAAGCGGACCTGCGCCCGCGGCTGCCGTCCGTCCAGTGTCCCGTCCTTTGGATCACCGGCGAGCGCGATAAAAAATTCACCGCGCTCGCCGCCGACGCATGCACGCTGCTGCCTCATGCGAGCCACGTTATCATGCCGGAATCCGGTCACCGCGTGCATCTTGACCAGCCAGCGGCCGTGGCGGCGGAGATTACCGGCTTCCTCTCCGGTTCCGCTTTCGCGCAGTCCTTTGAAGCCGCAAAACCAGTTGCGAGTCCCCTGCGTTCCTCATAGAAAGGCACGCATCCTGCGTCCTGCTTTGTCAGAACGCCCTCCGTCATGCAGGAAATTTACTTCAGCCAGCGCACCACTTTGCCCACCCGCACACCCGATGTGCTGGACCGCAACTATGCGTTGCTGCAGCAGGCTGAGGGCTACGCCTACAAGTCGGTGAACGGCGAAGACCTCGGCGCGTATGTTTTCCGTGCGCAGGGCACGGAAGCTCCCGCCACGGGCTCACCCGCGGCGTTGTTCTTTTGCAGCAGCACGTGGGACAATGGACTCGTTAGCCAGTTCGCGCCGCACGCCATTTATCTCGCCAGCCGCGGCATGACCGGCATCCTCATTGACTACCGCGTCACCGCGCGCTTCCCCGCCTGCACTCCCATGGACGCCGCGGCGGATGCACGCTCCGCCGTGCGCTGGGTCCGCTCTCACGCGAAGGACCTCGGCGTTGATCCCAACAAACTTGCCGGCTGCGGCGGCAGTGCGGGCGCTCACGCCATCCTCTCTGCCGCCATGCTGCGCGACGGCGACGATCCGGGGGACAATAAGTCCATCTCCTGCGCGCCTAACGCCGTCATCCTCTTCAATCCCATCCTCGACACCAGCGTGAAGGGCATCTTCAGCGACCGCTTCCCTGACAAAAAGTCCGCGAAACGCGCCAGCCTCATGCATCACGTCCGCCGCAAGCTCCCGCCCATGCTCATCATCCACGGCACCACTGACCGTGTGGTCCCGTATGAGCACAGCATCCGCTTCAAAAAGAAGCACTGGTGGCGCCGCAATGTCTGCACCGTCCTTCCCTACGAAGGCCAGGGGCACGGCTTCTTCAATTTCAACTTCGACGTCCGCCTCTACGAGCACACGCTCAATGACCTCGACAGATTCCTCGTCGAGCGCGGCTACCTCCAGCCGAATCCCGACGACGACGGCGTCATGCGGCTCAGCTAGTCTCACTTCATCGGCGTGATCATCACCGTGTGCTCCACCGCGTGCAGGCTCGCCTTCACCGCCTCCGCCAGCGGCGTGCGCTCCTTCTCTGTCGCGGCCACCGCGGCCTCCATGTCCTTCTTGCCTTCCGCTCCGTGGAAGATGGATTTGATCTGCTTCGTCTCGAAGCCCTGCTTGTCCGCCACCGCCTTCCAGAGCTTCGCGTAGGATTCCGAGAATGGGTTCGTCTGGAACTCCGCCGCCAGGTTCACGCCCGCTGTTAGCTGCTCTTTGGTAAAGGTCTTCGTCTCCGCGCCCCACGACACGCCCGCCTTCTCCGTCGTCATCCCTGACACTTTCAGGATAAAGCGATTAAACCGCTCATCGAATTTCCCCAACGCCATTCCCGCGCGCATCGAGTTATCCTTATCCAGCGGCCCTGGAGCCGTGCAGAACGGCCACCGCTTGCTCGTCACCTCCAACTTCCCGTCCTTGTATCCCCTCACCGTGTGCCCGTCGTCCGACTGAGCTTTGCCCGCCGCCAAGTCCACCGTTAGTGTGCCGATGCGCCCATCCACGCCCAGCGCATTCAGGAACGCGCCCGCCATGAGCACCTGTCCCGCCCAGCCAGGATGCACTCCGTCGTCCCCGGCTACGTCAAAGTCCTGACCATACGCCTTCTCCGCCGCAAAGGACGCCAATACCATCGGCATCCACACGTCTGCGAACGACACCTTCTGCGTCTCCGCGATCTCGATGTCTATGTTCCGCAGCTTGCACAGGCTGTTGTTGAGGTCTTCCCACGTTCCGTTCGCCGCCTTCACCCAGCCCGGCACACTTGCTATCATTCCCGGCGACCCCAGCACCACCCTCACGCCCGCTTGCTTGAAGCTCTCCACCACACCCGTCTGATTCTTCCGATACTCCGCCCCGATCTCCTCTTTGTAAGGCACGTAGCGGTGATCATTCATCCCGTAGGCCGTCGTCGCGATCGTGGGCTTAAATCTCAGCACGTCATTCTTCATCCGTCCGAGGAATCCCGACGCCTGCTCCCCGCTCCAGCCGTATTGCCTCACGGTTAGTTCCAGCTCCGGCAGCGATGCCGTCAGATAGGCCTCCATGAGCAAGCTGTACATCTTCTGCTCCGTGATCGAGTCCCCGCAAATCGCCAGCCGGTCCCCCTGCTTCAGCAGCAACCCCGCCGTCTGCGGCGCCTTGAACGGCTCATATTTCGCGAAGTAAGGATCCGCCGGCTTCACCTCCATGTCCCGCGCCGCCGCGAGTGAAGGGATGACGGAAAGGGCGAGGAATAGCGGGAGTGTTTTCATAGAGTTGTGGAGCATTTGAGTTCACACCCTCCATGCCTGCGCGCTACTGTGAAAACAACCTCCGTATTCAAGTCCCGCCCCCGCCTCATCCTTGCCAGCGAACGTCGCATCGGCTATCAGCTGCCCCATGAGTGCCAGCCTCCGCCCCTTTCTCTCCGCCGCCAGTGGCCTCATCGCCTGCGTGTTGGTGCTCGTCGCCGTATTTTTCTGTGTCGTCGGGCCGGCCAAGGTCAAAGCGTTGAGCCTAAACCCCGGTGTCAAAACCCTCTTGGCGAAGGGCAATGCTGCGAATGGACCGGAGCGTTTCGAAGACGCGCTCATTTCTTATGAGAAGGCTCTCGCCCTCATCAACAAAGACGACTTTCCAGAAGAGTGGGTCAACGTCGCAATAAAAGCCTCGCAGAACCATCTGGCGCTCCAGGACTACACAGGGGCGCTGATTCTTTTGACTAACGCCGTCGGTGTGTGCGAGCAGCACTGCGGCCCGGAGACACACCTAAGGCGCCTCACCCGCGTCCTGCTCGCGATGGTGCGTAGGGATGCGCGCGCGCAGGACGAGGCGGAAGCGCTCCTGCGCCATGCGCTGACCAAAAGTTTAGTCTCCTTCGGCAAAGCCAGCCTCGAGGTAGCTGCCGATCTTAAGAACCTCGTGCGCTTCCTCAAGGAGACACACCTCTCAATAGAGGCGGAGCCGCTTATGCGCCGCGCTCTGTCCATTGATGAAGCCTCTTTCGGCAACTTTCATCTCGAGGTGGTCAATGATCTCAACTTGCTCGCGCAGTTGCTCCAGGACACGCACAGTCTGGCGGAGGCGGAGATGCTTATGCGCCGCGCGCTGACTATCGGGGAAGTCTCCTTCGGCAAGTACCATCCCAACGTCGCCCCCACCCTCAACAACCTCGCGCTGCTGCTCCAGGCCACGAACCGGTTGGCCGAGGCGGAACCGATGATGAGGAGAGTGATCGCGATTTTCGTGAGCAATTCCGTCAAGAACGGGCGCACGGATCCGACTCTGGAAACAGTGACCGGGAACTACCGTGACTTGCTCGTGAAGATGGGAGACACGGAGTCGGAGGCGCAGGAGAAGCTCAAGAAGCTCATGGAGCCGATCGCCAAGAAGTGAAGAAACCGTCTAATGGCGCGTGGAATGACCAGCTTATGCATTTTGTACAAGCCAGACTTATTTTTGCACATCGCAGTCATGCCGGTTACTATGGCGTTCGTGCTGATACACAGGACGTCCTGTTTTTCGTACAACAGATTCGTGCGGATGCACAACATGGTCTTTCTGATACACAGAGCATTAAGTTGTTAAAACAGAGCAAGCATGTTGATGCACAGAGCGTCCTGTCTGCTAAACATAACGCGGTTACTGCTAAACAGAGCACACTTGTTGCTGATATTTAGAACGTTTTTCTTGACACGGGCAGGATTTATTCTAAAGTGAATGCGGCTCCCGCTGATATGCGGGGGCTTTCTTCTCAGGTTCCCGCAACTCCTTACCCTATTTGCCGTTATGCCTTCAGAAAACTCATTCCCCGACCGCATCGGAAGATTCGTCCTTTTAAAAGACGCGTGCGAGACGATGGGGCCGGTGTTCGCGCCACCGGATACGGACATCACCATCGCGGCGCAGATTACCCTCATTACCACGCTGAATACCTGTTGCACGAATGTGTCGAATGCGGCGGTGGATTTGAAGGACTTGTCGGACCCGCGGGCGGCGTCCATAAAGGATATTAAAGAGCGGGTGGGCAGGGCCGTGAGCCGCTTGAAGAGCAACCGCGCGTGGGCGTCGAAGCTGCCATCCGTGAAGATGGCGGCGGATAAAGTGCGCGGCGTGTCCCCGCCCAAGTCCACGACCCCGCCGGCACCCTCAGACCCGGATGCGCTCGCGCCCAAAACACGCGACCGAGGGGGCCGCAGCTATCGGGACATCGAGGGGCATCTGGCAAAATTTATCAGCGCGCTGGCGAAGTGCCCGGGCTATGACACGGGCGCGCCGGCGGATATTTTCAGCGGGGCATTCACCACGCTGCTGGGGACGCTGAAGACGGCGAATGATGCCATCCCTGACAAGGAAGTGGCGCTCCACAACGCGCAGATAGACCGCCTGCAGCTATTTGAATCCAAGAAGCCACTGCCCGACGGCTCCGCCTCGCTGCGCGACCGCTGGGCGCGCATCAAGCAGTCCGTGGCCGCGCAATACGGACGCAGCAGCGCGGAGTACGCGCTGGTGAAGGGGATCAAATACTAGCAGGTGCCTGCGGACGTGCCCATCGCCTGTGGGTTAGGATTGCCATTCCGGGGGTTTCACCCCCGGCTATTGATGGGCGAACCGCGCTGCGGTTCAAACCCGGCGGCGGTCCCTTGCGATGACTCTGCAAAGAGCATCGTGACGTCGCCGGTCCCGGGGGTATGATTGAGGAATGTCATCGTGACGCCGGCACTCCCGGGGGAACTGCGGAGGATGACTGCGGATGCGCGGCGTGCTTCGCCCGATATCGCGGGCCGGCGAGCGCACGGCACACGCGCACGAGTTCTGACACTCGCTGCAAGCGCCTGGTGATGGCCGCAGGCGACATGTCCACGCTGCCAGACGTGGCTGGTAGGCCGGGAGGAGTCATGGCTGGCGCCCGGACCCGGCTATTGCAGCAGGCTCTCCAGGGCCTTGTCCTTCTCGGGGCCTGACTGGAAGTCGAAGGCGCGCATGTAGCGGTCCTTTTCGGCTTCGGGGGTGGCGGGGTTCTTGACGATGCCGGCGAGGAGTGCGGGCGTCTTCTTCGCGCGGCTGCGCCAGATGATGTCGCGGCCGGAAGGGCTGTCCGCAGCGGCGGGGACTAGCTTCAAGTAAGCGTCGAGGCATTCATCCCAGCGGAGTGAGGCGCCGATGCCGAGGGCTTCCACGCTCCAGCGGTCGCCGGCGGTGTGCTGTTTGGCGAGCTTCGCCCAGAGCCCTGGCATATTCGCGGACTTGCTGAAGCGGAGGGAGATGGCGGCCTCGCGGCGCACGGCGGCGGACTTGTCTTCCACGACGGACTCGACGGCCTCGGTGATGTCGCCTTCGGTCTGCCTGGCAATGCGGAGGCCTGCGCAGCGGAGGTCCTCTTCGTTGCGGTTGAGGGCGACGCCGATGACTTCGCGGGCGGCGTTAGGCAACTTCGCGGCGAGCCAGCCAAGGCGCGCGATCTGAGGCGGATCGGACTCGGCTTTCGCCGCTTCGCCGATCTCGTTGAGAGCGCTCTCACCTTTGGCTGCAATGGCGGTCCAGGCTTTGAAGCGCACCTCCTCATTGGCATTCGCGAGGGCCTTGATAGCGCCGGAGGTGGTGGTGAAGTCAAACTTGGGCACGGTGTAGCCCTTATGGCCCGCCGGGGTGATGCGGTAAATGCGCCCGCGCTCGAGGTCGCCCATCGCATGGCCGCCGACGCCCGGGTCATACCAGTCCGCGATGAACAGCGAGCCGTCCGGAGCGACGCACACGTCGGATGGGCGGAACCAGTTGTCGCGCTTGCCCTCAAGGACGGGGACCATCTCCGCGGTGTAGCCGGCACCCGCGCTCTTTACTGGATAGGCGCGCACGATGTTCGGCCCCGCGTCACAGTGGATCATCTGGCCGCGGAACTTTTCCGGCAGGAGATTGCCTTCATAGACGACGATGCCCGTGGGGCTGCCGCCGCCGGTCTGGAGGAGGTTGGGCACCACGCCGGGATCGTTGAGATGGAAGTGCGCGATCTGGACTTCCAGTTCGGTTTTCGCCTTTCCTTTGCTCCAGCCTGCGCCTGTCATCTCATCGCGATAGCCGTAGTTGCCGTAGTCCATGACGAAGTTGATGCGGACGCCCTTGTTGCCGTCGTCGTCGTTGTCGCTCTGCCAGATGGCGCCGTAGGAATCCACGGCGGTCTCCCAGTTGTTGCGGAAGTTCCAGGCAAGCGTCTCGACATTGCTGCCGTCCATGTCGCAGCGGAAAATCATGCCTTCCTGATAGGGCTTGCGGTTGTTGGTTATTTCATTGCCGCGGATGTCCATGATCGGCTTGCCGTTCTTGTCGCGGAGGTGGTGGCCTTCGTTGCCGAAGTTGAAGTAGAGTTTGCCGTCCGGGCCAAAGTGAAACGCGTGAATGCTGTGATCGTGCTGCGCTCCATCAATGCCGCTGAACATGATCTCGACCTTGTCGGCCTTGAGGTCGCCATTCTCGTCCGTTAGGCTAAAGACCTTTCCGGCTGCGGCGACGATGACGCGGTTCCCCAGCACCGTCACGCCGTGCGGGCTGTTGATGTCCTTGCCCTCGTAGAAAACGGTCTGCTTGTCGGCCTTGCCGTCGTGGTCTGTGTCTTCCAGCACGAGGATGCGGTCGCCAGCCGGGCGCTTTCCGGCGTGCCCGCGGTAGTTCACAATCTCCGCCACCCAGAGCCGGCCTTTTTCATCCACATCAATGGAGGACGGGCTCAGGAGCATGGGCTCACTGGCGAATAACTCCGCCTGCAATCCCTCGCCGACATCGAGCGCCGCGAGCGCATCCTCCTGTGCATGAGAGCCGCCGCCACCGCCGCCGCCCTTCGCCACGACAAATGCGGGCTTCTCCGTGAACACCTGGAACACCACGGTCGCGCCATTACCCTGGCCGACGCCGCCCTTATCCAGCGCCGCCTTCGCCGAGAACTTCTTCGTCCCCGCCGGGAGATCGAACTCGATGACGCTCGGCGCATGAGTGCCTATGCCCTCGCTCACGGGCTGACCATTCACCACCATCGGCTGGCCCTCGACGTTTTTGTTAATGTTCACGTCCTTCCAGCCCGACTCGGCCTTCACTGGCTTCATCTCCGTGAGCTTCTTCTGCCCATAATCGCCCGTCAGCACCGGCGCGACCCAGTCCGCCCAGTCCGCGGTGAACCCATCGCCGCCGTCGGTGACCACCAGATAGAGTTTCTTCGCGCCGGTCAGATCAACCTCCACATCCAGCGAGTGGCCCACGGTCTCCTGGGTGACACGATGGCTTTGGAATACGGGCTTCGGCGCCGCAGCGGCGACAGTGGTGAGAGCAGCGGAGGTGAGGAGGATGGCGTGTTTCATAGTGGAAGTGGCGTGGGTGATAATGACCGGGCCGGAAATGCCCAGGGAAAAGCGAGCCGCAACTACGCAGCGGGATGGGAAATACTTACGCGCTCACAACTGGAGCAGGTCTTCTATTTCCCCGGCCTCCTGCGGGAGACCGGTGGTGAGGACCTCCGGGCCGTGGGCGGTGATGAGCACGTTGTTCTCCAGCCTGACGCCGAAGCCCTCGCTGTGGACGTAGATGCCGGGCTCGACGGCGAGGACCTGGCCGGGGGCGAGCGGGACGCCGGCGGGGACGGGATCGTGGACTTCGAGGCCGAGGTGATGAAAGGCCTGGTGCATGAAGAAGCCGCGCAGGGCGGGGGAGGGGACGGACGGGTCTTTCACCTCACTGGACTTAAGCAGGCCCATGCGGAGGAGTTCGTGCTGGATGAAAAGCTCGACGTCGCGCTGGCAATCGCTGAGCAGCCGGCCCGGGCGCAGCGCGGCGGTGGCGTGGTGCTGGGCGCGGAGGACAGCATCATAGACGGTGCGCTGCCTCGGCGTGAACTTTCCACTAACTGGCAGGCAGCGGGCGATGTCGGCGCAGTGGCCGTTCCATTCCACCGTGAAGTCGAGGAGCGCGAGTTCGTCGCCCGACCATGCGCGGCGGTCGCCGCGCCAGTGAAGCGCGAGTGTTTCCCGGCCCGCGGCGGTGATGGCGGGACAACAAAATCCGGCAGATCCGTGGCGCGTGATCTCGTGGAGGAACTCGGCCTTCACTTCAAAGCCGCGGATGCCGGGCCTGACAAACCCGATGGCGCGACGGAAGGCATTCGCGGCGAGGGAATTGGCGGCGCGGATGCTTTCGATCTCCGCCGGGTGCTTGTCGGCCCGTAGCCTGCCGAGCAACGGCGCGAGGCGGTCCATGGGATGCAGCGGCAGCAGTCGCCGGCAGAGATCGGCGAGCGCGTGATCGTCCTGCGGGGCGAAAGGATTTTCCGCCGCGTGAACAAAGAGCGTGCCGGCCTGGCTGGCGAGCGCACGCAGGACGGTCTCGAATTCAGCGATGGGCCGCACGTCGGTGATGTCGGCGGTGCTACTTTCCGCCGGACCGTCCCACAAGGCGCTGCGGGCATCGCGGGCCGGGGTGAAGAGGATCGTCCGCCCGCGTCCCTCGATCAGGAGAGCGGACTGCGGCTCGCGCTGACCCGTCAGGTAGTAAAAGTCCGGCCACGGCGCTGCGGAGTCCGGGCCGCACGTTACCGGATGTCGTCCCGTGGCGATGACCGCCAGCGCGCCATCCGGCAGACTCGCGGCGAGGCGGCGGCGGTTTTCGCGGAAGCTGCCGGGGTCCATGATGTCGGCAGGGCGTTACTTGCCGATGCGCCACAGCGTGCTGTCGCTGCGCACGTAGAGGCTGTTGCCGGCGATGGAGGGCGTGCAGAGCACGGTCTCGCCGAGTTCGAGCTTGCCGGAGATCGCGCCTTCCGCGGCGGTGGTGTCCACGGCATGGAGGACGCCCTTTTCGCTCGCTATATATATAGTAGTGCCGGCGGCCACGGGGCTGCCGCTGAACTTTCCATCCATGCGCAGCTTCCACGGGCGCTCGCCGTTCTTCGTTTCCGCACAGGTCAGAACGCCCGCGCCATTCACTGCGAAAACGCGCTCGCCGATAAAGACGGGACTCGCGGTGTCTGCGCCGACCTGCGCCGACTCCCATAGCCTGACCGGCGGAGTGGTGCCGCCCTTGAGTTCCCACATGGCAAGGCCACCGCTGCCGCGCGGCTGCGCCAGGTGCGTGCGGCTGGCGGTACAGCTCGGAATGGTGCTCGCCGGACCGGGCAGGTTCCAGCGTTCGCGGCCAGTCTTCGGGTCGAGCGCCTTCACGCCGGCTTCTGATGAAATGACGACGGTATCCGGCTGGCCTTCCTCACGGATGATCGCAGGCGACGTCCAGTTGGCGTCCTTGAGCCCGGCGTTTCGCCAAAGGTTGACGCCTGTGGTCGCATCAATGCCGGCGGTGAAACTGTCACTGTCATTTTCCACCTGCACCACGAGCACGCCGTCGGCGATCACCGGTGAAGAGGAGAGCCCGAGGCTGTTGCTGGCGTTTGGATAGTCCAGCATGAGGCCGCGCAGCCACTGGAGGTTGCCGTCGAGGTCGAGGCAGAGGAGGTCGTTGCTCGAAAAAAGTGCGTAGATGTGTTTCCCGTCGCTGCATGGAGTGGGCGCGGCGTTGCAGGTCTTGGAGTGGCACATGGTGCGACCCGTGGCGCGGAATTCGCGGTTCCAGAGTTGCTTGCCGTCTGCTGCGCTGAAGCAAAGGACGTGCAGGGTTTCCTGTTTTGGTCCGCTGGCGGCGGTGAGGAAAACTTTATCGCTGATGACCAATGGTGACGACAGCCCGCGCCCCGGAAGCGGCGACTTCCATGCGATGGAACCCGCCTCGAAAGTAGTGGGCGGTTTGGCATTCAACGCGGTGCCATTGGCATCCGGCCCGCGAAATTGCGTCCAGTCAGCAGCCGTGAGCAGGGCAGGGAAGAGCAGCAGAGGGAGAAGTCGGATCATGCGCGCATGGTTCCCATGGCCCCGGCCTGGTCAAGCCCGCTTCACTGGTCGTCCACTATTTCACGACACCCTGGAGCGAGCCGGCAGTCTCGAGGTCCGGCTTGCCGTCCTTGTCGGCGTCGAGGGTCTTGAGGTCGAGAAAGACGGACGGACGCTGGT
>JANOZA010000685.1:0-6540 GCA_031429155.1 Verrucomicrobiota bacterium
GAACTGGAGTCCGTGGGGCGACGGGGCGACGGACAACACGGCCTACGGTTCCAATGGCGGCGGCCAACTTCTCGACATGACGCCGGGATCGCTCGATGGCAAGAACGACAGCCCTATCGTACTCGGCCGCACGTTCTCTGATCACGGCGCGCAAGTTCACATCACCCCAGTGGCCAAGAGCGGCACCGTGCCGGAGTCGGTGGATGTGGTGGTGAATGTCGGAGCGTTTCCTGGCAATCAGCCGCCGTCGCTGGAATTGAATGCCGGCACGCTGACGGCGACGTTGAATGCACCGGTGACATTCACCGCGACAGCGCTTGATCCCGACGGCGACACGCTCGCCTACTCCTGGGACTGGGGCGACCGCACGTTCGGAGCGAATGCCGCCGTGGCGACGAAGGCATGGAGCACTGCCGGACTCTACACGGTGCGTTGCGAAGTCAGCGACCTTCGCGGCGGCACGCGCAGTGCGCTGCTGGCGATAACCGTCGGCACGCCCGCACATTGGCGCATCGGCGGGCGCGTGCTGACAGCGGGCGGCGAGCCGGTGGCCGGGGCGCGCGTATCCTCCGTGCAGACCAGCAGCACCGGCACCAATCCGCGCGCCACGCTTACCGACAGCGAAGGAAACTATCTGCTCAGCGGGCTGCCCGCCGAAACTTATACACTCACTGCGGCGAGCCCCACGCACACACTGACGGCGGGCTTCACTAATCCGATCATCATCACGGACACCGACGTGACAGCCGACTACACCGCTACTCTAAAGCCCACGGTGACGATGACGCTGCCGGATGACTCCTGCACGGAGAGTGCCGACACGGCCACGCTGCGATTCACACGCACTGCAGCGACGAATGCCGGAGCCATAGATGCGCGCATCTTCGTCGGCGGCTCGGCCAACATGAGCGACGTGGATTTCACTCCCGCGGAAACTTACGACCTCACAACTTACAAATTTACCATCCCGGATGGACAGCCATTTCTCGATGTCGCCGTCACCGCCTACAATGACAGCACCGCGGAAGGCCCGGAGACGATCACCTTCTACTTAATAGATGGCAGCGGCTACGTCCCGGCGGGCGTCGAACACGTGACGCTCCTGGTGAACGACGACGACACCACGCTCCCGGTCGTCAGCGTCGAAGCCACGGACGCCACCGCCACGGAAGGCGGCGACGGCGCGACACTGCGCGTCTCGCGCACGGGTCCACTGGACGCGGCGCTGGTGGTTTCGCTCACGCGCAGCGGCTCGGCCATCGCTACGACCGACTACACGGGCATCAACACGACAGCGACGATTCCTTCCGGAGAATCCTTCACCAGCCTGGAACTGGACACCCTGCAGGACAGCTTCACCGAAGGCAGCGAGACAGCGACGTTCTCCATCGTCAGCAGCGCGACGTGGATTCGCGCCCCGCTGCAATACACGGCCTCCGTAAATATCCTCGATGATGACATCCCGGCGGTGTCTATCACCGCGGCGGATGCAGCCGCCTCGGAAACCAATACAGATCCCGCCGTCTTCGTCATCACGCGCACAGGCGACCTCAGCGCCGCTCTCACCGTGGACTACGCGCCCGGCGGCACCGCACAGCACGGCACGGACTACCAGCCGCTGCCCGGCACGGTCACGATTCCTGCTGGGCTCGCAAATGCCGCGCTCGTCATCACACCGGTGGACGATGCCATCGGCGAGGCTTCGCAGACCATCACGGTGCAACTCCGCAGCGCCGCACGCTATCTTGTCGGCACGGCCTTCAATGCCACGGCCACCCTCACCGACAACGACGTGCCTCACATCATGGCGACCGTTTCCGACGGCAGTTGCGACGAAGGTGGCGGCACCGGAAAATTCAAAATCCAGTCCTACGCCAGCGGCTCGGGAAATACGACGGTAGCCTATACCATCACCGGCACCGCCACGTCGGGAGTGGACTTCACTGCTGCCACCGGCACGGCATTGGTGCCAAAGGGAGGCTTCACGGAAGTGACCATCACGCCGCTCCAGGATGCGGATCTAGAAGATGCAGAAACCATCACCATCACCCTGCTGCCGGATGCCGCCTACACCCTCTCGCCCGAGAACACCGCCACGCTGATGCTCGTGGACGATGACCAACCGCTCGTCTCCGTGGCTGCGGCGGCGACGTCATACTTTGAAAGCACCGGCGGCCTCGCCCGCTTCTACTTCACCAGAAACGGCCCGACCACAGACGCGCTCACCGTGAGTTATGCTCTCAGCGGCACCGCTACTCCTGACAGCGACTTCACCGCGCCCACGGGCACCATTATCATACCCGCGGCGGCGGCGGGCATCGCGCTGGACGTGTCGCTGCTCGATGATGCGGAGGCCGAGGGCTCCGAAAGCCTGACGTGTACAGTCAGCTCCGCGCCCGGCACTCATGGCGCGCGCATCGCTTCGGCGACGACATGGATCAATGACAGCGATGCTGCCAGCCTGCCGGAGGTGCGCTTCGTTTCCGGCACCTCCACGGCCACAGAAGACGCCGGCGCACTGGGCCTGGCGGTGACGCTTGCCTCCGCCGCCGTTGGCGAAGTGCGTGTGGACTATGCGCTGGAGTCCGGACTCGCATTCAACGGCGTGGACTATTTCGCCAGCGCCGGCACGCTGGTTTTCGCCCCTGGTGAAACGACGCAGAGCATTCCTGTCACGGTGCTGGATGACATTTTCAAGGAACCAGCGGAATCGCTCACGCTGCGCCTCGTCCGGGCGACCGGTGCCCGGCCCGCATCCGTGACCGGCCACGTGCTCACGATTGTGGACAACGACACCCTGCCACCACCGGTCATCGGCTTCACCACTACGACATCCTCCGCCGGCGAAGGTGCCGGCACGCCACCGCTGGCGCTGATTTTTCTGAGCGCTCCGCAGCTTGCGGCGTTCAACGTGACTTGGACCGTCACTGGGGGCACCGCCACCGCTGCCGACGCCGCCGCGATGAGTGGCAGTCTGAATTTTCAGCCCGGGGAGACGGCGAAGCCGGTGCCGCTCACGATCAGCGATGATGCGCTGCGGGAGTCTTCCGAGACGTTTATCATCACACTTAGCGAGCCCTCGGCTCCCGCCACGCTGGCACCAATCGTGACACATACACTCACGGTTTCCGATAACGACGACACTTCGCTCTCCATCACCGCCAGCGACGGCTCCGCCTCCGAGGAAGGCACAGATACCGGCACGTTTATCATCACGCGGGCGTCCGCGAACCTCATTCAGCCGGTCACGGTTGCACTGACACTCACCGGCACGGCGACGAGTGGGGAAGACTTCACCTCACTGCCTGCGGAGATCATCATCCCTGCGAATGCAGCTTCCGTCAGCCTCACGGTCACGCCGCTGGATGATACCGCGCTCGATCCGGCGGAAACGGTGATTCTCAGCCTCGCGCCATCGCCGTTCTACGCCGTCGGCAGTCCGTCTTCTGCGACCATTGCCATCATGGACAATGAAACCGGCCTAGCCATCGCCGCGACGGATGGCAGCGCCGCTGAGCCGTCGGACAGCGGCAGCTTTACCCTCACGCGCACCGGCCCTGCGGCCGGGGAACTCACGATTGGTCTGACGACCGGCGGCACGGCGGGGGCAGAAGACTTAACGCCGCTGCCCACCAGCGTCGTGTTTGCCGACGGGCAATCTGCTGCCGTCGTGAACGTCATGCCGCGAGATGACTTCACCGCTGAGCCGGACGAAACGGTGACGCTCACCATCGAGCCTGGAGCGGGTTACCTTATCAGCAGTGCCACGGCCAGCGTGACCATCCACGACGACGATACGAATCTCGCGCCCGTGGTAACGATTCAATCACCCGCGAGTGGCAGCGTATTTCTTCCGCGAGGGCCGGGGCTCATGCTCGACGCCAGCGTCAACGACGATGGCCGTCCATTCCCACCCTCTCCTCTGAGCGTGAATTGGAGTCTTCTCTCTGGTCCCGGCAGCGTAACTTTCGGTGACAGCAATGCCGTGGACACCACGGCGCAATTCAGCGTGCCGGGCCAGTATGCGCTGCGCCTCACCGCGGCGGATGCGGAGCTTTCCACGTCAGCAAATCTCAGCGTCTTCGTGCTCAGCGACACGTTCACTGGTGTGAACATCGGCACCACCAGTGCAGCCACCGGACTCGCCGGCGGCGGCGACGCTTGGACGCTCACCGGTGCCGGCGCGGGCGTCACGAGCACAGCGACGGACGGCTGCTATTTCGCGCACCGGCAGATGAGCGGCGACTTCACCATCATCGCGCGCGTCAATTCCATCCTGCCGGTGAATGCGAGCGCGTCCTCGCGCTGCGGCGTCATGGTGCGCAGCGCGCTGACGCCAGGCGCGAGACATGCCTTCATGGCTGCACGCCCGACGACCGCCTCATTCGTCTGGCGCACGACCGATGGCGCGAGTGGCACGACTTCCACTACCAGCACCCTGACCCAGGCGCTGCCGCGCTTTGTCCGGCTCAGGCGCACCGGCAACAGCTTCACGGCGGCGCATTCCCTCGACGGCCTGACATGGATCACGCAGGGCAGCGCGCAGACGATTACCATGACCGCCCCAGTCTATGTTGGCCTCGCGGCCACCAGCGCGAGCGCCACGGCGAGCACGACCGTCACCGCCGCATTCGATTCCTTCTCTCTCACGCGCACCGGCAACACCGCGCCATTCGTGGACGCCGGCCCGCCGGAAAGCAGCAGTCTCAATGTTACACTCGCCGGCTTCGTCAGCGACGACACCGGCCTGCCGCCGCTGCTCTGGGAAAAACTCACCGGTCCGGGCGCGGTCGCTTTTCCCGCTGCCGCCAGCGGCACCGCGCTCTTCACCGCGCCGGGCCTCTACACGCTGCGCCTATCCTCTGACGACGGAATGGCGCGCACCTTCGACGACACCACCGTCACCGTGATCAGCCCGTTTTCAGAATGGCAGACGCTGCACTTCGGTGCTAGTGCCGATCCGTTGATCTCCGGACCCCGCGCTGACCCTGATTCCGATGGACTGGAAAACCTCGCCGAGTACGCGCTGCGGTCCGATCCCCTGAATGCCGACACTTCCGCCACTCCGGTTTCTGCCCGCACCGCCACGACGCTCAGTATGACCTGGCGGGAAGCCACCGCCGCCAGCGATGTGTTGATTCAGCCACAGTGGACTGATGATCTCACCACCTGGGATGGTGCCGCCCTGACGATCGAAACCCTTAGCGCCGGCACCGGTTGGATCGAAAAGCGCGCCACTCTGGACATCACGGCGCGTCCGCGCGCGGCGCTGCGGTTGCTGGTGACGCTGCCGTGAAGTCTGCCCCGGCGATCACTCTGCCGTCAGCGAAATCTCCACCATCAGTTCCGCCGAAAGTGTTTCCAAAGCGCCGGTGAATGCGGCGAGGTCAGCAGTCGGTGAACCGGTGAGCCGCATCGTCGCCGTGAAGAGCGGTTCCCCGCTCATGGGAGCGCTGGAGACTTCGGATGTGAACTCCTCCACATTCAACCCTGCCCGGGCTACGGCGGCGGAGATGTGACTCACGATGCCGGGATGATCGAGGCCGGTGACTTCTACACGGACCTCCCGCACCGGGGAAACAGTAACTCTGGCAGCCGGCACCGCCGCCACTGTCAGGCCGTCGGCTGCCAGCGCGGCGAGATCACTATGCAGCGCAGCCTGCGCCAGGGCGGGCACCTCCACGCGGACGACGCCAGCGAAATGACCACCGAGCTGAATGAGCCGGCTCTCCAGCCAGTTGCCGCCGTGCAGCGCAACGACGCCGGCCACGCGTTCAACGAGTCCCGGACGATCAAGTCCGGCTATTGTGAGGATGAAACTGTTTCCCATGCCCGCATCATGAGTCGCCGCAGAAGCGCGCGCAAGGCGATGGTCATGTCGTCCAGACACCAACACATGAGCCCGATGGCATTAACGATCCACCGCAGGTTCCGGCTTCAGCAACTCGTCCATCTCTTCCGGCGGAGGCAGCGGCTCATTGTCAGGGGGCGGCGCTAATCCGAACGGCGGCGCGGCGGAGACCTCGTGTGGCGGCGGCACGGCATCGGGTTGCTCGTCCGGTCGCACCGGGGGCACCGGAGACGGGGCTGCAATCATGCCATCTTTCGGGGAAGATTGACGGGGGGAACCAGGCCCAGCGTCTCGATCGTCCGGGACGTGCCCCCGGAGACTGAACGCGACACCTCCGCCGATGAGCACCGCAGCGATAGCCGCCCACCAGTGGCGTGACTTCATGGCGGGAATCAATTCACCACCACGATCCAGCAGGGACCACCGCCGGGAGCTGGTGCCTGGACGTAGAAAACCGTGGTGCTGGCCGCATCACGGGCGATGCCGCCTGCTTTGGCAGATGGCATGGAATCCACCGTATAGGATTGGAATCGTCCGCCGGGAACGACGGACCGGGGATTCGCATCAGCGATACGGTGGCCGAAGGTGTGAATGCCGGCTCCGGTTTCCACGAGATCAACTGCTTCTGCCGGCAGTGCGGCCGGATCAGCGACGACAGCGCCTTTACCGAGAAGGTCCGTCAGAGGCCT
>JANOZA010000686.1:0-2698 GCA_031429155.1 Verrucomicrobiota bacterium
CCGAGCGACGGGGAAAGCTATTCAGCGGGGTGCAGTCGCTGAAAGACGGATTGCGCACCGCGGCCTTGAAAGACGGCTTGATCAAAGTTCTCAAACACCCGCTTTGTATTGGAACTACCCGCCCCGGAATCTTGAAAGTGCTCGAGAGAATTACGGGCAAGTCGTTCCACGATGACGTTCCGTATCGGCTGCTTTTGCAAGTTGAGGACAACGAGAGCGCTCTGCCGACAGCGGGGACGAATCTCTTAATCGTGGCTAAAATCAGAGATCAACTGCAGGTCCGCCTGTTCGATGAGTTCGGTAGAGCCACATTTCGGAGCGAGACCGATGTTCCGAGGTGGAAGGACGATGAGTTGAGGAACCTGAAATCCAAACTGGAAAGTCGCTGGACATCCCATGACGCAGTCGCAGCGAAGGATGGCGATAAGCGGACCTTAGAAACCGTGGCGGACGTGTTCGATCTCCCCATTTATAGATACGATATATGGAAACTCGTGGACCAGGCGGAATCTTTGGGGCTGAAGGAATTGAATCTCCAGCCAGTGAGGCCGTGACTTCTGAAAGCACCGAATCCCACTACTCCACAATACTACGAAAACATTATGAGTCTCTGGACCGATAAGTTGAAGGAACTTGAGTGCGACAAGCTGTTTGAAGCTTTCGGGGCACCATCCCCGTTCGCGGACAAGGAATGGAAGCCTTCGCCGGCGGACAAATCAGCAGCATGGGATCTTTATACGGAAATGCGCACGCGGATCACGACCCAGCCGCTGGCCTATCGTCATGGGGACGAGGAGACGGCTCTGACCAGTGTTTTCAATGTCTTCGATCTGACTCGCAAAGCGATCACGAAGCATGAGGGCTGTACGCATTTCGCCACTCTGGCGGTTCACATCCTGAATGTCCACATTCGTCCGTTCACGGCCAGTTGGCATAAGGTGAAGGTGGCCGGGCATCTCGACAGTCGCGATACTTGTCACCGGTTCCGCCGTGAATTGAGAGTCCTTCAGGAAAAGCTGCGGAGGTTCATGCGCCTCCTCGGTTACCTCGCCGAAGGGGATGCCTTCATATCCGGCACAGAGTCCGGAATCGTCTCGACCGTAATTTATCCGCAGTATGACCTCGGCGAGTCCATTCCATTTGGTGTCACAGGAAGCCAGATACCGGTCAGCAATGCCGCCGCGATGGATGAGGCGGAACGTGTCGAGGTTCTCGCCCGGAGGAAAACTTATGGGCTGTCAGAGGTGCCGGTGGATGCCGTTGGTCTGGCCATTTCCGGAGGTGGAATCCGGTCGGCGACATTTGCGCTGGGCGTTGTCCAATATCTCGCCCGCAAGGGCATCATGAAGGAGGTTGACTTTGTGTCCACGGTTTCGGGCGGAGGGTATTTGGGGTCGTTCATGAGTTCGTATCTTAACGATCCAAAAAACGAAAAGGCCGGCCTCGATCCGATCCGGCACGAGTGGCCCTTTGGAAAGCTGGGCGAGGTCGAATCCAAAGCCGTGCGCCATCTGCGAAATCACAGCAAGTACCTCGCCGAGGGCGGAATCAAAGGCCTGGCTGTCGTGATGGGGCAAATGCTCTACGGCCTCCTGGTGAATCTTCTGCTCACGCTGCCTTTCATCCTGCTGGTGGTCCTTGTTGCGAAATATACTCCAGGAGGACTCGGATCAGCCGTGACTTCCGTGGTGGCTGGCTTGCTGCTGGCCTCGGCTCTTCTTCTTCCGCTTCTTCAAAACCTCGGACGCAATGCAGGGGCTGATCAACCGAAGCTCCGGACTTTTTCGAGTTTCTTTGAACGCTGGTGGTGTGTCGGCTTGTTCGTTGCCCTGTTGGGATTGCTCATCGGAGCCGCCCTGCCGCAGGTATACCACTGGCTGGTCTCCAGCTCAGGCGATGGTGCCATCGGTTCCTCACCTGGATTGGCTGCCGAAGGTCGCTACGAGCTGCTGGCGGCGTGTGCCGCTGCCCTGCCGGTTCTCGCCGGAATTCTGCAATTTCTCGGGAAGAAGAAGCCGCTGGTTTTGAAAATCGTGAAGGCTCTCCTCACGATTGCAGGCCCCCTGATTTTTCTTGCCGCCTACTTCCTTCTCGCTGACTTCTTCATTGGCCAGCAGGGCGATTTGAAGGTTCTGAACTGGAGCTTCGGGCGCACCGAAGCACTGTGGCTCTTGTTCGTCGCGGCGGCGATTTACGGCGGCTTCCTGGTGAACATCAATTACACTTCGCCGCATCGCTATTACCGGAGTCAGCTTTCGCGAACATATCTGCGGCGATCCAGGAACGGGACGGAAGAAACCGATCATCTGGACACGCAGCCGCTTTCGGGCATGACGGGGGGCGATGATCCTGCAGGAGCCAAGGCGCCCTATCACTTCATCAATTGCGCCTTGAACATTCCGTCCTGTGACGATCCTAACCTGCGCGGGCGCAACGCTGATTTCTTCGTTTTCAGCAAGCACTTCTGCGGCAGCCCGATCGCGGGCTACAGCGCGACGCCGGAATGGGAAGCGCTCGATGGGCATCTCGACCTCGGCACCGCCATGGCCATCTCCGCCGCCGCCGCGGCGCCGCAGTTGGGCACCGGCAGCACGGGTGGGATTTCGTATCTGCTGGCGATTCTGAATGTGCGCTTGAACTACTGGTTCGCGCCACCCCGCAAGGCGGACAGCCCGGACAAACTTCGCGGGCCGCGCGC
>JANOZA010000687.1:0-6506 GCA_031429155.1 Verrucomicrobiota bacterium
CCCCGGAGCGGTCAATGGAGATGCCGCCGTGCGTGCCCATGAAGAGATCGTCCGGCGGGAACTCCATGTTATAGCCGACGCGACTGGGGTTGAAGCGCCCGTGTTCGCTGCTCTTCAGCGAGACGCCGGCGCGATAGTAGATCACGGACTCGTCGAGAATGACCGTGCAGGGCACCGCTGCGTTGCTCATCAGGAACTCGTGACGGTAGAGCTGGTTCGCATCCGCGCCGGGCATGATGACGCGGAGGTTGTGCGGCTTCGCGCCGCTGCCGAGCGTGAGCTGCGCGCGACCGTCGGCCCACTGGATCATGGCGCGGGAGGCCGGCCCGCCGGCGGGGAAGAAACTGACCGCGCCCGGCGTGTCCGTTGCGCGGATGTAGAACTGCACGACTGCGCCTGTAATTTGGCCAGGCACGGTGCCGGTGAAGGTGCTGCCGTCCGCGGAGGTCATCGCGCTGCTCGTGAACGCCGCGCCGGCGATGGAGGTGAATAGCTGCACGCTGGCGAGGCCGTCGCTGTCCTCGACTTTCACGCTCACCGTCACGGGCACCGAGGCGGCGGGCACGACGGGCGAGTGAGTGAGCGCATCGAAAGTCGGTCCGATGTTCGCGACGAAGCGACCGTTCACCGCGCCGGGGGTGCCGCCGGTAGTGGGGCGATTGAGCAGCGTCTTGAGTGGGAGGCGATTCGTGTAGAGCCGCGAGTGCAGCGCGTTCGAGCCGCGCAGCCACTTCGCGCGGAAGGTGATACTGTAGGTGTCCGTCGCCGTGATGGTGTGGAAGCTCGCACCGTTCTTGAGGGTGGTGCCGGCGTGGTTGTGCATGTGCTCGGTCTCCGCGGTGGCGACGACTTTGAGCACGTTGTTCGCTGGCGAGATGGGGTCGGGAATGACCGTGCCTCTCTGGGTGCCGATGATGCGCCAGAAGTTCGTGGTGCCGCTGGTGAAGGTGCCGTTTTGGATCAGTTCGATGTTCCCTTGAGTCACATCCTTCACGCTGATGTCATCAATCAGGCACTCGCCGGCATTGAGAAGGCCGAGGAGAAATTCGTTCCAATTCGCGGGATTGTTTGACGGTGTGTTGGTGGCGACGCCGGTGATGCTCACGTTCTGCCATGTCGAGCGGCTGCTCTCGTCGCTCGCGTCCCACGCCTCGCCGCGGGAGTTGTCGGCGTCGGGGTCAATCAGCTCCAAGCTCGAGCCGCCTCCGTCGGCCCACTGACTCCAGCGCCCGCCATCGAAGTAGGTGACTTGATCCGCCACGTTGTCGTTGGCGTCGCGCAGCGTGATCGTCTCGCCGCTGCCACTGAGCGAGCCGCTAAATGGCCCGAGCGCCGCGACGCCCGGATGCAGCGGCGCGAACAACGTCGGATCCCACGCCACGACGAGATAGCCGCCAGCAGGAATCATGGTCGGCGCGGGCGTGGCCGGAAAATTGAAGCTGATGCCGTCGCTGAATTTCCAGCCGCTGATGTCCACGGACGCTGCGCCTTTATTATAGAGTTCGATCCACTGCTCCGGCCCGTTGTTCACGGCGCTGTAGAAGATTTCGTTGATGACCACATCGCCGGTGACGGTCGCGACATTGGCCGCGCCGGGCGTTGTGGAATCCGGATGCCCCCAGCGACCGCCATTCACCAAACCGCGGAGGCGATTGGTGACTTCGCGCGCATCGCGGAGCTGCGTGCCGCCCGGCGCGAGCAGGTAGAGCCGCGTGCCGTCGGCGGGCGTGAAGCCGAGCGCGATCGCATCCACCGTGATGAGTCCGCCAACGGGAATGATCTGCGCCGGGAGTGCCGCCGTTTGCCCGGTGCTTGAGACAATGCTCCAGCCACTCGTGTTCACCGCGCCACTTCCGCTGTTACCCAGTTCGACGTAAAAGCTCGCATCGCTCGCAGCAGTGACCTCGGTGAAGCGCAGTTGATTCGTATTTTGATCGGGCGGGTTCTCCGTGGATTCGAACGAGGCATCGAAAAACACGCCCGGGCTCGCGACCGCCTTGTGGAGCGAGACGGCGAGCACATTCGTTCCATTCAATAGCGCAGCCGCCGGCACGGCGATAGCTCCCGACGACAGCGGGGATGTGACGATCGAGGACGCCGATGTCGTATGAGTGACTGCTCCGCCCGGCATGTTTGTTCGCAGGATCTCCGAGCCATTGAGGTAAAAGACCGCGCCATCCGCGACGGTGTGTGAAAGCCGCAGCGTGGTGAGTGCAGGATTGCCGGGATACGCGAATGTTTTCCGGAAATAGCTCGTCGGTGCCGTTGCCGAAAGCGGCGTCGCGATGAGGTTGCCGGGGAACGCCGTATCGAGCCCGTATTCGGTTTCCAGATACGACCCGACCGCCTGGAAATCCGCATCTGTCAGTTCGTTTTTATAGATGAGCACCTCGGCGATATCGCCGATAAATCCCCCGGTGACGTTGGTCGCGTGGCGTCCGATATTGACCGGATCAGGGCTGAGCGTGGCACCCGTGTCCGCCTCACTTCCCTCCATTACGCCATTCACCCACATCTCAAAGCGGTTGAGTGTTCGGTTTCTGCGCACCGCCACGATTTGAAATGCCGCGGTGGAAATGGGCGTGATTGAGACAGGTCCGCCCAGACCAGCGTTCGAGTCGTAGCGCTTTTGCAGTGCGAAGGAACCGCCTTGAGGTTTGAGCGACACCAGGGGAGCGCCCGCGCCGGTGAGGTGCCGGTCGAGGATGTAGTTTCCATCCGCCTGCGCGCCAATTGCCTTCAGCACGACGAAGTACGCAAACCCGCTGGTCGGCACGATGCCGGGCAGCGCCGTCGTGCGCAGTTCATCATTCCCATCGAAGCGAATCGCTGCCTTTCCCGACGGAGTCGCGTTGAGCCGCAGCGTCGGCGTGGTCGCACCGGCCGCCGCATTTTGAGAGACGCCATCCCCCGTCGCACCATCAAGCCAGCTTGCCACCACCGCTCCGTTGGCGACACCCGTGACCGCGCTGGCCCGGAAGCGCTCGACCAGATTGGCCGTCACCGAAAGCGCCGGAGGCCCGGCACCGGGCGTCCCCAGCGCCGCATTTCCCTGCACCCAGGTCGAGTCGTCGAACGCCAAATCCAGCCAGCCCGCTGGCGGTGACGCATCCGCATCGCGATACTTCCACGACGTGCGGCTTGCAATCAGCGTGCGATTCACCGGCCCGATCACGGGGAAATTCTGTTCCCCCGGCGTGCCGCCTAGCGCCGTGCTTACCGCCCACGCCGTCGCACCACTGGCAGCACTGGCCGAACGCCGCGCCAGCGTCGCCCCGCTGCCGTCCGCGCCCACGGCCCACTCGCCTTCGTCGTCATAACTCACTTCATCCATCACCCGGCCATTGAGATTCCGCAGGCTGATCGTCTCGCCGCCATTGTCGAGCTGCCCGGTGAACGGCCCGATGCTCCCCGCGATCTGCGCCGGTGTCGCCGCGATGACCAGATAGCCATGCCCGGGAATGATCGCCCCAGTCCCCGTCGCCGGCAGCTTGTAGCCAATGCCGCCACTGATCGTCCAGCCGGCGACGCTGACATCCACGCCGTGGAGATTGCGCAGTTCGATCCATTCCGTCTGGCCCGTGGCCGGGGCGTACTGGATTTCATTGATGATGACCGTAGAGTCATAGGCGCGCGCCATGCTCAGTGAGCAGGCGAGCACCGCGAGGAGGGGGGCGGTGATTTTCATGGGGGTGCGGGGAGATGATGCGGGACAAACGGGGTGTTTGGCGAGGAAAAAATCAGGGGGTGACCATGCGCGGCTGCTGCGCGGCGCGTATCACGCTCCTGACTGGCCGTGCGCCGGGGCATCCGTATTCTTGTCGCAGCGGAGTGCGAACGTTCCCTTCTCCCCAAAAGCAGGGAGAAGAAACCGTGTGCCTCCCCGGCGCGCGTCTCCCTAGTTTAGGGGAGCCGGTTCTCCTCGCCAAGTGGTGTCCCCTGTCCTACACACAGACGATCTTGACGCCCGGGTCTGCTAACAGTCCCGGCTGATCACCATCATTCATCCTCCCCATCCCATGCTTTCCCGCAAATCCTCCTCCTCTCTTTTCATTTCGCCCTTCCTCCGCACCGCAGCAGTGATCGTCACTGTGGGCAGCTTCGCCGGAGTCGTCCGTGCGCAGCAGACCGGGGAGTTTTCGTCGGCCTTCATGGGCAATGGAAACTTCGATGCGGCGGTGGGTCTGAGCAGCACCAAGACTTACCCCTATGCCGTCAATCTTGGTGGCGCAGCGACGCCGCTGACGATCAACGGCGTGAACTTCACCGCCGTCACCGCGGTGAACCCCTCCGCCACCGGCTGGACTTATACGGGAGTCGGGAGTCAAACCAGCGGGGGCACTAACCTTATCACCGGCCAGCTCGGGGCATTGACGAATTCCTTCGTCTATGGCGCTGCGAACGCGAACGAAACCCTCACTCTCAACGCGCTCACGGCGGGGCAGACTTACATCGTTACGTGGTACGACCGCTCATGGGAAGCCGCCGGGGGACGGGTGCAAAACATATCCGCCTCCGGTGCATCGCAGAGTTCCGGCTACTCCTACGATGAAGACCAGGGCGCTGCGGGACAAGGCTCGCTCAATCTGCTGCGCTACACGTTTCAGGCGGGCACCATCAATCAGGCGCTCGTGTTCAACGGCCCGGTCGGATCCCACCACAACTACGGCTTCACCGTGGAGCAGGTCTATAATAATACCTACACCGGCGGCGCGAATTGGTCCGGCAGCACCTGGTCCACCGGCGCGATACCCTCCGGCCAGGGGAAGAATGCTTTCTTCGGCGCACAGGGCGCGCCGACGGCGATGGACCTGGATACCGCCCGCACGGTGGGCCATGTCCAATTCGGCGGGACGAACGCGTGGACGCTGTCCACAGCCAACAGCAGCGTCCTGACGCTCCAGGCGGACGCGGGCGGCGTTTCCACGCTGAGCGCGCAGGCGGGTGCGCACTCCATCAGCACGGACGTGGTTCTTTCCAACAACGCGGTGAAAATGGGCGCGGGCACGCTGGCGCTGAATGGAGCCATTTCCGGTGCCGCCGGCACCGGCTTCCGCAACACCGCGGGCACGCTCATCCTCGGGAACACCAACAACAGTTACACCGGCGAGACGATTTTCGCCGGCACCGGCGTGACCAATGTGGCCTCGCTCTCTGACTACGGTGTGAACAGCGCCATCGGAGCGCGCACGCTGGCTCAGGAAAATACAACCGTGACCGGCGTGGGCCTGCACTTCCAGGGCGGCACGCTGCAATACACCGGCAGCACCGCCCAGAGCACCAACCGCCATATCCGTATGCTCAACAACAACGGGGCCACGATTGACGCGTCCGGCAGCAATCCAGCAGCCACGCTCAGTTTCACGCAAAGCGGAACGAACATCAATCTCTTCGACACCGGTGGAGTCCGGACTCTGACACTCACGGGCAGCAACACCGGAGCCAACACCTTTGCCATCAACCTGACCAATCAGGGGGCCAACACCACCAGCATCAACAAAGCCGGCGCCGGCACCTGGATGCTTACCAACAACGCCAACAGTCACACCGGCCTCACCCAGATATCCGGCGGCGTGCTGAATGTGTCCTCGCTTTCCAACTACGGTGCGAACAGCGCCTTCGGTGCCCGCACTCTGGCGCAGGAGACCGCCACGGGCAACGGCATCGGCCTCTGGTTTGGTCCCGGCACCAGCACGGGCACACTGCAATACACCGGCAGTACTGCTCAGAGCACCGACCGCATGATGCGCGTGGGCACTGGCGGGGCCACTATTGATGCCTCCGGCAGCAATCCGGCCGCCACGCTCAGTTTCACCCGCAGCGCCGCCAACATCAATTACTGGGACACCGGCGGCAACCGTAACGTCACGCTGACCGGCAGCAACACCGGCGACAATTTCTTCGGTCTGAACATCCAGGACCACCAGCCCACCGGAGTCACCAGTGTCACCAAGAACGGTCCTGGCACCTGGGTGCTCGGCAACATTCACAACGCCGACGCTCCCACCGGGGCCAATAACACCTTCGGCGGCTTCTCCGGCGCGCTCACCGTCAACGGCGGCGTGCTCAAAACCTCGCTGGCCGGCACGCTCGGCGTAGCCGCTTCCGCCATCGTCTTCGGGGGCGGGGCCAATGATGGTCGCCTCGCCGTCTCCGGCGGGCTCAGCATCGCCAAGCCTCTCACCTTGAGTGGACGCTCCCTCAGCGCGCCCGCCATCGAAAATCTCAGCGGCAGCAACGCCTTCACCGGCGCGGTGACGCTTCAGTCTGGCGGCAACAGCTACGGACTCGTTTCCACCGCCGGCCTGCTCACCGTTTCGGGGGCGATTTCCAGCCCCGGCCTCACCGGCACGGCGGCCTTCAATCTCGACGGCGCAGGAAATGGACTGCTCGGCTCCGACCTCGGCGACTACGGCGCGACTATCAATCTGAACAAGAGCGGCGGCGGCACCTGGGCGCTCGGCGGCAACAGCAGCTATAGCGGCGGCACGATGGTGGTGCAGGGC
>JANOZA010000688.1:0-2836 GCA_031429155.1 Verrucomicrobiota bacterium
CCAATCGAAGCCTGCCTTCTGATCCCGCTGCGCTTGAATGACGGCGCGTTCGGCGATCGCCCGGGCCTCCGCGCTGTGACGCTGGCGGCGCAGAGTTTCCAGTTTTGCCTCGTGTTGAAGATACAAAGCGACACGAAGGTCCAGCCCGGAGATACCGGCCACGTCGCGCTGCACGTCACTCGGGATATCGAAGGTCAAAGTCATGAACCTACCATGGCGGCGTTGTCGGCCGCCGCAAGCAGGGAGGCGCCCGCCTTCCCGACCCGCAGGACGATCTCGTGCTGGAGGCCGCGATGGCTGCGAGCGCCCGCTACCTTACCGCGTTGAACGTCCGGCATTTCCGCGACCTGGTCTCGCCCGGAACCGTCGTCCTTACTCCGGGCCAATTTCTCACACATCTCCAGGTATGAGCACCATCAGCGTTGGTCTCCACGACTCCATCCATCAGCACGCCAAGCGTCCCGCCCGGCGCGACGGGTATTCTCTGAATCAGCTCATCGCCAGTGCCGTGAGGGAAAAGCTCGCGGCCCTGGAAGGAGCGATGATTGAACAGGAGAGCGCAGAGGGCGCAGAGAATGAACGAACTGCGGCCGTGACGGCATTTACCCGCAAGGTGAGTCCATGAGCGGTCTGTTTTGCGTCAAAGTATCCTGAACCTCTGCGACCTCCTGTTCAAATTCATTCCCGGTTTTAGGATTATTGGAGCCTGCGGAGTGAACGCGATGCGGCCTCACTCCAGTTCCTTGCGCAGGGTGTCGAGTTCCTTCTTCACCAGCCGGCCGACGCGGTGGCGGGCGAGGTAAATTTGCGTGCGGCCGGTGCGGAGGCTTTCCTTTACCTGGTCCACGGTCCAGCCCTTCACGGTGCTGAGGTGGAAGATTTGATAACTGCGGGCGGAGACCATGCCGCGGACTCTGAGGAGGGCGCGCTTGAGGATGTGGTCGCGCCATTCTTCGTCCCACACGGCGTCGGGGGCGGCGTCGGGGTCGGCGATGCGTTCGAGGGCGGGGGACTCTCCGGTGGCGGTGTCGGGAAGGGCGCCGCGGCGGGCGCCGTCGCGGTATTTCTTGCGGAGGAATGCGGCGATGTGGTTTTTCGTGACGCGCCAGAGCCAGCCTTTGAAGGAGCCTTTGGTGCGGTCGTACTGGAACTCGGGCATCTTCTGCGAGACGCTGACGATGGTTTCCTGGGTGACTTCCTCGGCTTCCTGCTGGTCGAGGCCGCTGCGACGGCAGATGCTGTGGATGAGCCGCCCGTAGTTGTCGAAGAACTGCTGCCAACTGACGCCGTCCGAGGAATTCCGCAGGCGGGAGAGCAGGCTGCTGCGGGTGGGGAGGAAGGTGTCGGTGGGGGCGTCGTGCATGGGATTGCCGTGTCTATTTGCGCTGCGCGGGGGGCATCTTGCAGGAAATGTGGGCTGAGGCTTGCGGATTGAACAATAAAGCGCTTCGAGTGGTCGGATAAAGCGGAAGCGTGGAGGAAACTATTTGCCAAGTGCGCCGCCACGCTGACAATCCGCCCGCTTCCCTTTGCCCCTTATGTCTGATCTTACCTCCTCCCCTCTCCCGACCGATGATGTCGCCGCCATTGACCAGCTCCGCGGCACCTACGCCAAACTCGCTGCCGAACTCGGTAAAGTAATCGTCGGCCAGCAAAGTGTCATCGAGCAGCTCTGCATCTGCCTCTTCGCCCGCGGTCATGCGCTGCTCATGGGCGTGCCGGGGCTGGCGAAGACGCTGCTCATTTCCAAGCTGGCCGAAACGATGTCGCTGAGCTTCAGCCGGATTCAATTCACGCCGGACCTGATGCCGATGGACATCACGGGCACGGACATTCTCCAGGAACTGCCGGGCGGGAAAAGGCAGTTTGAGTTCGCGAAGGGACCGGTGTTTGCGAACATCGTGCTCGCTGACGAAATCAACCGCGCGCCGGCCAAGACGCAGGCGGCGATGCTAGAGGCGATGCAGGAACACCGCGTGACGGTGGCCGGACGGACTTATGTGCTGGACTCGCCGTTCTTCGTGCTGGCGACGCAGAATCCCATCGAGCAGGAGGGAACGTATCCGCTGCCGGAAGCGCAGTTGGACCGCTTTATGTTCATGATCGGCGTGGACTATCCGAGCCGTGATGAGGAGATCGCCATCGCGAGAAGCACGACGGGCGTGAGTATGCCGAACCTGGAGCACGTGCTCGAAGGCTCGCGGGTGCTGGCTTATCAGGATCTCGTCCGCCGGGTGCCGGTGCCGGATCACATTTATGCCTTCGCCGTGGACCTCGTGCGCAAGACGCGCCCGCTCAGCACCGATGCCCCGGAGTGGATGAAGCCGCTCGTCGGCTGGGGCGCTGGCCCGCGCGCTGTGCAGTATCTCATTCTCGGAGCCAAGGCCCGCGCCGCGCTGCAGGGCAGCTACATGGTCCGCATGGAGGACATCGTCGCGTGTGCCGAGCCGGTGCTGCGCCACCGGGTGATGACGACCTTCACCGCGCAGAGCGATGGCATTACGAGCATAGATGTAACGAAGCGTCTCGTCGAGGAACTGCGGAAGGCGGGTTAAGCGGCAGCCGGCCTACAGGCCCCATCCGCCCAGGCAGTCCCATCTTCCCGCATGAAATCTCCTCACACATTCCTCGACAGCAAGGTGCTCTCGCGCCTTCTCGCGCTGCCGTTGAATGCGCGCCAGGCAATGGTCGGCGGCGTCTCCGGACGTCACCGCAGTCCCATCCGCGGATCATCCATCGAGTTCTCGCAGTACCGCAAATACGTCCCCGGCGACGACACCCGCCGGCTCGACTGGCGCACGTGGGGCCGCACGGACCGCTTTTACATCAAGGAATT